>JAIOSH010000286.1 GCA_021107685.1 Bacteroidales bacterium
CTACCGACAGTTTGAAAGACAAATATTTCAATTCTATCACCTGTTACTAAATCCTCAACATCGCTAACATTCGGAGCAAGGTTATTTTCTAATAGTTCTCCCATACCATAAATTCCCTGTAATTTATTTCCCTGGGCATACATTTGTCCGTTTTTAAATATTGCAATAGATACATGACCACCAATAATTGCCTCCAACTCTTGAACATAAAAGTCTGTCCTTGCATTAACCTGGTAATATCCCTCCTCTGTTGCTGTAAAAGTTTGTGTTGTACCTCCAAATTCATTATGTTCATCATAAGTTGTGTTATCAAAAGGAATTGGCTGCCACATACCCGACATTACATTGAAATTTGCTTGAAGCCATACCCTTGCCCTGCTTTGGTGGTTAAAGTCAATTATTCCGGGTGATGCATTCTCATCGTGAATTTCAAACATTGTATTTGCATCCGTATAACCTGGTCCTGTTAAAGTGTTAGTATTACAAATTTTAAAATTATGGTCAGTATTGGTTGGATTATCAAAAAAGATTCCGAGTGTATAATTCCGAATATTAAGAATTGCAAATTGTTCAGATGCATCTCCCTGTCCCGGATTTTCAACAAAAACTTGTGGGAAAGTCGGTTCCAAAACATGAAGCGGAGCACCAGGACCAGTAATTCCAATACCAACAAAACCACCGGTAAAATATGAGTTTCCTAATGCCAGTAATCTTATCATTGCAGTACCTCCTGTGTAAAGTTGCATTATTCCATTTCCACCCCCATTGTCATTTATATCTGCCAACATTAAACCTGTTGTAGGATTAGTGGTCCATAATTCAATTTGTTGAGCAAAAGTGGAAGGACCTCCCTGAACATCAAACTTATAGCCCCCTGTAGGTGATGCAACACCAATGGCAACATCGCTTCCTGCACCTGTAAAAGCAAAGTCTCCGCCTTCAAGGTTATCAAATTGAACATTAAAACCTGCATTTAAATTAACCACTAAACCATCAGCATTAGTGCTGCCTGATGTTGTGTTTGTCATTTGAAAGACTGTCCCGCTTGCACTGTTATGATGCAACTGTAAAAGGTAATTCGGTGTTATTCCTGTTACATCTGAAACAGCAACTTGCGCATTTATTGTTCCTGTTAAAAGGAAAAATGCAAAAACTAATGTAAAAATTGTAAATTTTCTCATAATAATTTAATTTTTTGTTTAATAATAAAATAATTTATAATTTAATTTTTTGTTTAAAGTAATAAAAAAAACAAATATATAACTTTTTTTTTAACACACAAATTTTTCTAAAAATTTTTTTTACTTAAATATTACATTGTGAATAATTAATTAAAGTTTATTTTTTAATTCAATAATTGCACCAAATTTCGTAATAATTTATAAAACAATATTTTAAAATACTAATATAAATATTTCTCTCCAATTCTGGATATATTTTTCCTGATTTTGGAATTTGTCTTAATCCGATTAATTCGGGATAATTTTATTAAAATTTATATGAAAGACCTATTCCGAATACTTCTTTAAATTGTGTTCTTGGTCCAAGTTTTTTCTCATTTTTGTCAATAATGTCAATATCATCATCATATATAAGCTGTGTATTAATATTAGCTGACATGAATTTATTTATTTTCATAGCAATAAGAACTTCCCAGTTAACATCAATATTTTGCGGATTATCCGAATAATTTGAAAATAGTTCAAGCTTGGTTTGAAAATCTACATTTTCAATTAAATTTTTTCTTAACATCATTTTTATAAAAGCACCGAGTTCATTTCGCAAGTTTTCACCATTCTTAATTTTTTCACCCTGTTCATTATACTGTGCAGGTTCAACACCAAAAGCCCCTTCATCAGCGAGATCCTGATCGTTTACAAATGTATGTTTTATTGTTAACGGGGAAATATATATAGAAAAATCATCATTTGGATTATAATCCATTCCTATTCCATATAATAAATAAGCAGGAGCAAAAAAATCTGAAACCAAAAATTTTTCAGCATCTTCGGGATATTCATAAGTTTTTGTAAACTGTGATTTAAAATTTAGCAGCACACTGTAATACCAGGATTTAACTGCCTGATAACCATATTTTGATGAGAGGTCTATTTTATCTTCACTTTTTCTTTGTTCTTCATCTCCTGTTTTTAATAAGCCATAGGCTAATTCAAAGTTATTATCCCAAAATGATTTATCCTTCTTGTAATTAATAAACAAATTAAGATATGCATTAGCAGAAATTGAATTTTCACCACCGGCAGCCCAGTTTGATAAAGAAGCCTGTGAAAAGTTTAATGCACCTTCACCTCCTTTTGTCCAGCTTGTATCGGTTTTTTGTGCATTAGCACAATTAATAAATAAAATTGTAAATACTAAAACAATAATTTTTTTCATTTAAACTATTTTTTTAAGGTTTATAAAATTTTAATTTTTCTCATTATATAAATGTATATCTGTTTGAGGATAAGGTATTGAAATATTCTCCTTATCAAATTTCTTTTTCACCAATTCAGTCATATCAAAGAATATATCCCAATAATCCCCTGAATTAGCCCATACTCTGACAGCAATATTAACAGAACTATCGGCGAGTTCGGAAATTGCAACGAATGGAGCAGGGTCTTTCAGTATTCTGTCATCTTTATTAATAATACCTTTAATAACTGATTTTGCCTTATCAATATTATCATTATATCCAATCCCGAAAGTAAAATCAATACGTCTAATTTTTTCAGTTGAGTAATTAGTCATTGAACTTGTAGATAAGCCACCATTCGGTATTATTATGGTTTTATTATCAGGGGTTTTTAAGATTGTATTAAAAATCTGTATCTCTTTAACTGACCCCATATAGCCTTGAGCATCAATAAAATCTCCAACTTTAAAGGGTTTGAATAAAAGTATTATGACACCTCCTGCAAAATTTTGTAATGTTCCTGACAAAGCCATTCCAATTGCAAATCCTGCTGCACCTAATATAGCAATAAATGAAGTCATTGCAATACCTACCATTGTCATAACACTGATAATTAGCATTACTTTTAATAATATTGAAGTTAATGACTTGAAAAACGGTCTTAAAGATTCATCAATCGCTCGTTTTTCCATTATTTTATCAATAGCTTTGACAATGCGTTTGATAATCCAAAGACCTATTATAAGCGTAAGTATTGCTAATAATATTTTCCCTCCATACTGAATAGTTAATTCGTAAAGCTTTGTTAATAAACTTTCAATGTTTTCCATAATTCTATAATTTTAATAATTTAAGCAAAATTAAAAAAAAGTTTTATATTCAAATTTTTATCAAATCTTTTACCCAAATAATTCACTAACTCATTAAATAATTTGATAGTTCAGTTAAGCAAACAATATTATATTTGTATTTTTGTAAAATATTTTTATCAAAATTTTTTTCAACAAAGTTGATGATTAAATATAAAAAATCTATTTATATAATGATCTGATGAATCTATTCAGCCAAAACTTTGACCCCGAATTCCTTTTCAATCAATTGTATTTTACAAATACAGAACAGGATGTTGATAAATTAATACAAGAAAATCCTGAAATCTTTAAATCTGAAAATTGGTATCCCTTAGGTGGAAAAGAAACAAATTTTGCTGTTATTGAAAATCAACAATCCGCACCTATTGCTGCACTTATTGAAAAAATTACAAATTCTATTGATGCTATTCTAATGCGAAAATGCTTTGAGGCAGGGATTGAGCCAAAGTCAAAAGATGCTCCAAGATCAATGGAAGATGCAGTAGAAGTATTTTTTCCTGAGAATAAAAATTGGGATTTGCCTACTTACCGAAAGAAACAAGGGGAAAGCATTCAATTACTTGCAGATGGGCCGAGAATGAATACATCACTCATAATTTATGATGACGGAGAAGGACAATATCCTGAAAAATTTGAGGATACATTTTTATCATTGATTGCAGGTAACAAATGGGAAATTCAATTTGTGCAAGGTAAATATAATATGGGTGGAAGCGGAGCAATAGTTTTTTGTGGTAAAAAGAGTTATCAGCTAATTGCCTCAAAAAGATATGATGGGGCAGGAAATTTTGGATTTACTTTGATAAGAGAACACCCAATGACTTCTGAAGAATTAAGTACAAAAAAGAACACTTGGTATGAGTATTTAAAAATTGATGATAAGATTCCTTCTTTCCCGATTACAAAACTTGATTTAAAACTACACAACCGATTATTTGAAACAGGAACGATTATTAAACTATATTCTTATGATCTGCCGGCAGGAAGCCGTTCGGTAATTTCAAGGGATTTGAATCAAAGTATTAATGAATATCTTTTTGAACCTGCTTTGCCAATATTAACTGTTGACAGAAAAGAAAGATACCCTGAAGATAGAAATCTTGAAAGAGAATTATATGGTTTGAAAAGAAGATTGGAACAAGATGATAGTAAATACATTGAAGATTACTTTTCAGAGACCTACCATGACAATCTCTTTGACAACATGAAAGTAACCTGTTATGTTTTTAAAAATAAAATCAATGATAAATCTGTAAAAGAGACGAAAGATACAATTCAAAGGGAATTCTTTAAAAATAATATGGCTGTTATTTTTTCTTTAAATGGACAGGTTCATGGACATTATACTGCTGAATTTATTACCCGATCATTAAAAATGAACCTTTTAAAAAATCATCTTTTAATTCATGTTGATTGTACAAAAATGAAATATGAATTCAGAAAAGAACTTTTTATGGCTTCACGTGACCGGTTGAAGGATGGAGAAGAGACAAGGGAATTGCGGGTTTTTCTCGCAAAAAAATTGGGTGCTAAAGATGGCAGGTTAGCTGAAATAGTAAAAAGAAGAAAAGACTCAATTGCAGTTGAGGGTGGAGATACTTCTGAAATTTTAAAATCATTTACAAAAAATTTACCCTTAAATAGTGACCTGTTAAAGTTGCTTAATCAAACCTTTAAGCTTGATTTGAAAAAGGATAAACCAAAGAAAAAAGAAAACGAAAAACAAAAAAGGAAACAAGAAGATAAAGAACCATTTAACCCGAACAGATTTCCAACCAAGTTTAAATTAAGGGCAAAAAATGATGGTGAACATGAGGTAGGAAAAATTCCGATTGGAGGAGAAAAAACAATACGTTTTGAAACAGATGTGGAAAACCATTACTTTGACCGTGTGGAAGAACCGGGTGAATTAAGAATCGCTTTATTAAACCTTAAACAGAATGCAAAAGAAGGTGGTGACCGACCCGGAAAACCAGATAAGATTGAAGATGTTTTTAATGTTACAGGAAGCAGTCCGAAAGATGGAATGATAAAAATAGCTTTAAACCCAAAAGAGAATGTTAATATAGGGGATGCAATACAAATGAAAGTTACCCTCATTAATTCCGGTGGTTTTGATTTTGATGAAATTTTTTGGGTAAAAATTAGCGAACCTGACAGACCGAAAGAAAAGAAACCAAAGGAAAAAATGATTGATGAAGAAATGCTCGGATTACCTCCTCATATTTTAACTTACAAAGATTCTAAAGACGGCCATATTACCTGGGAACAAGTTGAAAATGCAACAAGTGAAACAATGGATTGGAATACTGTTATGTATCCTCTCGTTAGCGGAGATAACCTGGAGAAGATTTTTATTAATATGGACAGCAATGTTTTAAAACACTATAAATCCAAAACTAAAAATCCTAACGCAGAACAGTTGGCTTTTGCAGACCGTAAATATATTTCTTCCGTTTATTTTCACACTTTATTCCTTTATTCAATTACAAAAAACCGGAAATATCGAATTTTGCGAGAAGCTGATGGAAAAGAAACCGATGTTGAATTAGAAACTTATCTAAAGGATTTATTCGAATCCTATTATTCTGAATTCATTTTAAACTTTGGTGGTGCTGAGGAGATGATGCAGGGATTGGGGGATTGATTTATTGAATAAATTAATTTGTTATACATAATTAATAAAAATATAAATTAGTTAATTTTACTAAATTCTTAATTTTTTTATTATGGAAATTTTTGTGTTATTTGTACCATTAATTATTGCAGCCATCTCATTCACATTTAATGTGTGGAACAATATAAGAGAACTTAATTATAAAAAAGAAGTTCTAGAAGAATCAAAAATTTCTGATAAAAGAAAAGAATTAGCAAAAAAACTTAATGAATTTTATGGACCATTCCTACAGAATTTAAAAAAAAGCACTACACTGTATAGGGCATTAACTTTTAAAAGAGGTGATTTTAGATTACTCGATTATTTGCTTGATGAAAATACTTTTTCTGAACAAAGTTTTGATGAAAATGATAGAACCTTAATTAATGAAATAGTAGATATCGGTAAGGAACAACAAGCGTTAATAAAAAGTCAAGGTGGATTAATTGACGATCCCGTATTAACACTAAACTTCGTCGATAACGAAATAGATGAGAAATTCGATCAAGATCGAAGGGACCTACAAAATATAGGATTAATCCCAAGAGTAAATGCACATTATAGAATATTAGAATTAGCAAGAGATAAGAAGATCTTTGGAGATGTGAGTAGATTTCAAGATTATAGATTCCCAAGAAATTTACCTAATGAAATTGAGAGAAGGATTAAGGAACTTCAAACCGAACTGGAATCACTTCGGAAAATTATTAGAAAATGTAATTAACTTAATGGAAAGAAAAATTGATATAACAATCAGAAGTTATGATAATTATGCTCAGGAGTATAGTGATAATATAGCCAAACTTGCCCCGATTGAAAAACTAGTTGAGTTCTGCAATTTATTAGTACACAATGCTGAAATTCTAGACTTGGGCTGTGGATCAGGCCGTGACTCTAAGATTTTTATAGAGAAGGGTTATAATGTTACAGGAATTGATTTAGCCGATAATCTATTAAAAATTGCCAAAGCACAAGTGCCCAAAGCTGTTTTTAGTAAAATGGATATTCGTAAATTAAAATTGGGATTCAATGATGATCAATTTAATGGTATTTGGGCCTCTGCGAGTCTCTTACATATTCCAAAAAATGATATTCCAGAAACTCTAAAAGGTTTAAGATGTATTTTGAAAAAAGATGGAATAATGTATATTTCACTGAAAGAAGGAATTGGTGAAAAATATGAACCCGATTTACGATATGGCACTGATGCTTTCAAATTCTGGGCTTATTTTACTTTCAATGAAGCAAAATTATTAATAGAAAAAGCAGGTTTTAAAATTATAAAAGCCGAAATAAATTATTCAGATTCTACATACACTACAAATCCTTGGATTGAGTTTTTTTGTAAAAAATGAATTTCAATACAACTATTAGATTAGTCATAGAATATCTTGAATATTGGAGGTACTGAGGAGATGATGCAGGGATTGGGGGATTAAAAAAAACTAAAACCCTTATTATATTTACTTATATCTCATTAATATCAATCCCAAAGTTCTCGTGAACCTTTTTGTCTTTATCAGTTTGTTTAACAACAATCCCTAACTTTTTTAACATTAATTGGGTAGTATATTTTTGTAAATACTTATCTGTTTTTATTGTTCCAGTTTCAGTATCTATAAAAATCTTATTCCAAATATCATTTGTTAAACTGAAATCATTTGTATTAAAAAACTCAATTGCATTTTCCTTTAATCCATTTTCCATTGAAATTTTTAAAACAGAGAATAAAATATTTTGACCTATTGGTTTAAATAATAAACTTGAATTTTTATCAGTTCTGTCTATTACTCCGGTTTTAGTAAAATCTTTTAAAACACTGATTTTAATAAATAAATCAACGAATATCTCCTGAACAAAATCTTGTTTTTGTTTAATAATATCATCTGATGTTCTTTTTTTGATAAATACATTTTTATTCTCTCCTGAGACTCTAACACCAAAAATTGGAGAATTAGTTAATAACAATTTAACAATGTCATAAAGAACGATAATATTAGTAAATGCTGTTTTATTATTAGGGCTTATACTTCTATTCTGATTAAATAAGATTTTCCCTTTTAACAAATCAAAATATTCAACAATATTTCTTGTAATTATTGCACAATTATCTTCTTCGTCTAACGCAATAATCTCACTTAAACTAACAGGTTTTGCATATCTATTTAACGTAGAAAAAAGCCTTCTTGTTCTTATTACACCTTCTTCGGTAGTATTATGAGCTACAAAAATAACTGACACCTCTTCATTTTCAAGTTTGTTGCTTTTTTCTAAGCAGTCTTTAATTGCTTTACTCCTATGTTGTCCGTCAATCGCAAATATTTTTTCTTCTCCACTTAACGATAAAACACCAAATGATCTATTTAAATAATCTAATTCTTTTTCGCTAAAATCATCTATATTTTCAACGATATCAATTTCTTGCCATTGGGGTTTACCGCCATATATTCCTAAAATAAGACTATTAAAAAATCTTTGATCTTGAGTATTTAAGTATTCAACAATATCTTTTGTTCTCTTGCTAACTTTTCTTTGTATCATTTTACTTAAACCTTTATCCTTATGTATTTCATCGGTCAATGATACTCTTTTTGCTATTTCCTTAAATGAAAGTAGAGTGACGTAGTAAAACCAGTCTCCCATTTTCCCTCTTAATGTTGGTAAAATTAATCTCATAACTTTATTTATTAAGCTTCGTAAATCTTTCTTAATTCAGGACTTAACCTTGCTCTTGAAATTTCTGAATTAATAAATGGAACAAAAGTATTTATTAATTTTTCTTCTGTTTTATGAATGTCATTTTCATTATCAATCTCTGCATAATAAAAATGCAAATAATCTTTATATAATTTCAACATTTCAAATACCTTTGAACGTGGTTTTCTTTTACCCTTTTGATCATTAATATACTCTTTAAATCGTATTTTTAATGTCCGTGTTGTTTCTCCAACATAAAACAAATAACTTGTTTTAAAAAAAAATGGGATATCTGGTTTTACAATAAAACAATAAATTCCTTTTTTATCAGGTGCTAAATCAACATTGTCTTCATTAAACTTTATATGTCCCCAATGTAAATTTAAGGAAATATGATTTATTTGTTCTTCCCAATACTTTGGATATAATAAAAACTTTCTTCGATGAATTAATAATTCTCCTTTTTTATGAAAATCTATATCAAACATAAATTATTTAAATAAAACAATTAACACAACTCATTCCCGAATCGTCATTCAGAATATCAACCAACTTATTTGATTTAACTGAAGTTTTTTTACTTTTTTCTAAATGGTCTTTTTTTATCTGATTAATTCTTTCGGGTTTAATTATATCTTTTAGACTTTCATTCTCATTCCAAGTAAAGCCGTCCTTTTCATATTCCATAGCTTTTTCAAATAAATTGGGATGTTGTTCAAAAAGCCAAATCCATTCTATTTTTTGTTGATAAAAGCAAAAGTAACAACCGGAGCGGCTACGAGCATATTTCCCTTTTTGTACTTCAACTTCATACTCAATTTCGTTGTAGTATCGCGGAAAAGTCACCCCATTTTCTTTAAACAATTTTTTAACATCTTCCATTACAATTATTTCCTCGTTTTCGATAAGCGGGAAACCGGTCAGATTTGCAATGGGATAATCCGAATCTTTTAAAAATTCAAATACAACTTTATTGAAAGTTTTAACACTTAAATCCAGTAAAGCATTTAATTTTTGAGAAAAAAAGAGATTGTCTGAAGTAGGTGTAAAAATAATTTCTATTGCTCTTTTATTAATAGTTTTACATGCAAATGCCTTATAAAGTTTAGCTACTTTAGAAATATTGCCATTCCCAAATACAGCATTTAAAATTTCTATACTCCAGATATTTTTTCTGAAAGGAAAAACCGTTTGAATATTTGATTTTGTAGAAACATATCCTTCCCTGTCTTCATCTCCCCTGATAGCCACATAAGAAATCACTAGGTCCTTTCCTGCAAATTTCTCAAAAGGTTCCAGTTTTAAATTTTTAGTACACCATCTTGCCTGGCTTGAGGGCAAATACCCTCCGTAAACTTTCAGAAAATGATCAAATGGTTCTTCGTTACTTTTATCAGCAGCGCGTAATAGTTTTATTTTTTTCCCGAGAAAAATTTCCAGTTCATTAATTAGAGTATAAGTTTCGTTCAACTCTTTACCGGTGTCACAGAAATAATATTCAATATCAATTTCAGGATAATTATTCCTCAAATAAATAGCCAAAGCTGTACTATCTTTTCCTCCTGATATGCCAAGTAGATGTCGAACTTTTTTACTCATTATCTATTTCCTGTTGTAATAATTTTGTTAAAAGTGCAATATTCAACGTTTTGTCGTTTCCGTGAAGTTTCTTTTTTATTGAAGCCTCTAAATTAGATATTCTTTTATATTTGTTTTTAGGAATTCGAATATAATTTTTTGATAAACCTTTTAAGAAAGATGTTATTTCAAGTTTTATTACCTCTTCTTTTTCAGTGTTTATGTCGGCTTCAGATAGATCAGTCAGGTTATCGAGCTCATGGATTATATCCGATAATCGATATTTTAAAATCTTAATTTCTTCATCAGAAAAATTTTCCGGAGATTTGGCATTGCATGCTTGTGCAAGTGAATTAATCCATGATTTTCTATCATCAAGCACGGAATTGATTCTTTGATAAAAAACTTTTTGGTAAGGATTAAGGACCTCCTTTTTTAACTTTTTATATCTTTTTTGAAGAAGTATTTTATTTTCAGGGAAACTTAAATTTTCTCCCAAAACTTCATCATTAATATATTCTTCAATTTGATTTAGCAGTTTATCATAAACAGCATTGATTTCCTGTATTCTTTCTTTAAGCTCAATTGTAAAATCTTCAATTGAACTTTTATCCTTAATTAAATCATCAACATTGAATCCTAAAGAATATGGGAAATTATCGAAAAATGAATTCTCCGGATCGGTAGCATTTTGAATTGCTTCTCTTAGTTTTAATGCGTTTTTACTTAAATTCTTAGTGGTTTTTGAGTAAGATGGTAAACTTTTATAAAAAGTAAGAAAAGGTTTGATAGTTTCAATAAAACTTTTATTTGTTGGTTTTTGTTGCTCAACCTGGTTTAATATTTCCCGATATTTATTAAACAGTTCCAGTTTTTTACCGCTTAAATCAAATGCTTTGATATAAAAATCTTTTGGAGTTTTATTTATGAGTTCTAAAATGTCCTCATTCAAATCAGGAATGTATCCGGTTTTGCCAAAAAGCGCAAAATCATCTTTTTTTATAATCAACAAAATCGGAATCCAAAAATCTATAAAACCCTGTTTTAATTTATACGGTTTGCTTTTTAATATATTTATAAGTTCAGTCAGGTTTCTTTTTCCTGTCTTTGTGCTTTTAAAGAATTTAATACAGGCATTCCACATACCTTTAAATGATTCTTCGCTTGGTTCTGTTAAAACAAATCTATCGTTTAAAAAGGTGTGAATTCCGGTTTTTTTTATAAGGCTTAAGTAAATTGTTTTTTCAGCGGGAAATTTATCTTCTTCAAACTTTAGGTTTTTAATATCACTATCGTAAAGAAGTTTTGGTATAAGTTTTTTCCTTGCTGTGGATATAGTTGCAGAAATGGCAGTTTTATTAACCATCTCATTATTAAATATGGGGGTTTCAGAATAGACCTCTTTGCATATTTTTGATAATATTTTATTAAATGATCTTTGACTATCAATAATTAACTTTTCCCCATTATAAAACCAATTGATTTTCGAGTTTTGATCATATAAGCTATTAATTATATAATGATTCAATAATTTTTTATGATGCTCCAGTATGGCTTTTAATTCACGATTTGCAACTTTATCATCTTCATATTTTGCAATAGCTTTTTTTACTTTTTCAATTTCATATATAACATCCTGTATTTGACTTGTGTTTTTGTAAAGCCCATAAATTATTGCTTCATTACAGGTTTTTGATGTTTCTATTATTGCAGATTCTTCAAGTCCTTCATTAAATATTAAATTCACAAAACCGTCAATCTCATCTTGAGGTGTTTTTATAACAGGTTCTTCACTTAATATAAAACTGAAAAATCTTGGTGTACCATATTCATAAGAAACTTCCTTTGCAGGAATTACAGGGAAATCAAAATATTTGTACAGATAATCAGTTACATTTTTCACCCTTTCTACAAGGTTTCCTGCTTCATCTATGGCAAGTTCTATATCTAAATCGGTACCTTCAAATATTTTATACTTGTTGTCGAAATTAGAATATCTTATTATTTTATATTTAGTTAGTTCATCAAGGATAGGAAGTGGATTTTTAATTCCCATGCTATATTTTGCATAGTTTTCAAGGAAGTTTTCATTAATGACAATTCCTTTGTTTCCAAAGATATTTAGTAATCCAATCGTTTTTATTATCCTTATTGCTTCATTAATTTTCTTATCCAAAATACTTTCAGCTCTTTCAATTGCTCCCTTAATTGCTGACCATTGAGAATAATGTGGGTTGTATTTTGTCGCAATAAATGCAAAATGATAATAAATCAAATAATCATAAACATTACTTAAAGAATAAAATGTTTGTGATTTCCCCTTAAATTCACCAATTCCCAAATGTTCATCATTTTCTATAAAAGTAAAAAGAGAACGCTCGTTTTGTGCGTATTCTTGCAAAGAAAGAGTTAGTGTCGCTGCTGATAAGATATCAAGGGGGTAAAGTTTTTTTGCAAATTCAATATTCAAAAAGTCATTAAATGGAAATGCTTTCGCTGTTTCTATTGTTAAAAACAGCTTGTTAAAACTATTTGAAATGTTCAAATTATATTGTTTTTGTTCAAGTCTTTTCGATGCTAAAAAAAGTAATTGTTCAATAGGTTCATTAAAATTTAATTCAATCAGGCGGCCTTTTACTTTGCTCCATTCATTTCGTTGTGAGTCGGATAGCTTGTTTGAGTAAGCATTAAAATTTTGATGAAGAACAGTAATTAAAAATATTTCTTTTGAAACATCATTAACGAATTCGGCTAATTGCTGAATAAAATACAATTCCCTTTCAGGATTATTCTTGGCAGCATATTCCAAAAATTTTCCAAACTCATCAATTACTAAAATCAGGGCTTTGTTTTCCTTTTTTAAACCATTGTAATAATTATCTAAAAAATCAAGCGGGCTTAATTTATGATTTTCTAAAATATCAGAAGAAAAATAGGAATTAAAACTATTTTCAAAAGACTTATACTCACCAACAATATTAACAAACTCAAAAGATTTAATCCCATCAAATAACTTAGCTTTTTCGAAATAGTTTGCATTTTGATTTAAACTTTGTTCTAAAGCAACAATAAATGATGATTTTCCAGTTCCATAAGCTCCAATAATACTAAACGCCCTTGAGCCTTTAATATAATTTGATACAATATGGTTATAAACTAATTGTGAATTCGGTGTCGGGATATAATTAAAATTTATATCCTGATCTCTAATAATATTTACCGATGGTGAAAAAAAATCAGTTTGCATAGTAGCTATTTAAAATTTCAAACTTATCAGGTTTTTCAGAAAATTGGATTAGCTGATTACCTGCAGTTTGACTATAAGTAATAAAGCTATATTTTTTTATTAATTGTTGTATGATGCTGAATAATCCCTCTTTATTCAACAAAAATATATTCCCCGGTGAATTATACCCTGTTAATAATTCGTTAAAACTTATTGAATTTTCATAGTTGTTATTGTCCAAAATTGTAAAAAGAAAAATATCCACAGGCAATTTATCACGGAAGTCTCTATTTAAAATGAAATAATCTTGAATCTTGTTTTCGGTATTTTCTTTTTTGTAATGAGTTATTAATTCCAAATCGAAAAATAATCCCGAATAATCATCCTCAATATTTATTTTGCTGTCTTTAAATTTTGGGTTTAAATAATTCCTTAAAAAAACACTTATATCCATGTTAATCGTATTTTCATTTAAGGAACTGAAATTAACTTTAAGTGTTATTCTTTTTAAAAAACCAAGCAAATTGGACTTAGTAAACTCAATCCGCTCTTTTGAAAACTCATTAAAAATTAAATTATAAATTGATGCCTTGTTTGTTTTTACAAGATAATAATGCAAAATCCAAATTGTTCCAATATCCTCAATATATTTATCCCTTCCATTCTTTCCAAAAAGATAATCAGCAATTTCCTGGACATTATCATTTTCATCAGTCAAGCCTAAAGATCTTAACCAAAATTTAATAGCACTTACCATATTTTTCCCTACACCCAAATGTACCACTGCTGTTGGCTCGCTGAAGGAATGACTTTCGTTTAAAAACTGTGTTCCCTTCAGAGGCCAAAAGTGCTTTAATGGAAAAGATTCGTGCCCGGAAAATTTATATGATATCATAATACAAAAGTAATTAAATTATTATTAATACCTTTTTACTAATTTTGCACCCTATGTTAATCGCATTTATTAAATATTGTCAAAAGGAAAAGTTATTTAAGCAGGATGAAAAAATTTTGCTTGCTATTAGCGGAGGTGTTGATTCGGTGGTTATGTGCGAGCTGTTTTATTTGGCCGGATATAAGTTTGGAATAGCTCATTGCAATTTTAAGCTAAGAGGTAATGATTCCGACCTGGATGAAAAATTTGTTAAAGAATTATCAAAAAAATATAAAGTTCCTTTTTTTTGTAAAAAATTTGATACTGAAAAATATGCAAAAAAAAATAAAGTATCTGTTCAAATGGCAGCAAGGACTTTACGATTTGAATGGTTTGAACATCTTCAGATTTTAGAAAATTACGACTATATTGCTGCAGCCCACCATCTTGACGACCAAATTGAAACTTTTTTTATAAATATGCTCAGAGGTACGGGAATTGCAGGTTTACACGGAATATTACCAAAACAAAAGCATTTGATACACCCTATGCTTTTTACTTATAAAAAAGATATTGAAA
>JAIOSH010000400.1 GCA_021107685.1 Bacteroidales bacterium
AGCTTTGATATTTTCAAATTTATAATAATCCATTATACCTAAATTGCCACTTCTAAAAGCATCGGAAATTGCAATTGGTATCTTTGCTTCTGCCTGAATTACATTAGCTCTTGCTTCCTGTGCTTTAGCTTTCATTTCCTGTTCAGAAGCTACTGCCATTGCACGTCGTTCCTCAGCCTTTGCCTGTGCAATGTTTTTATCGGCATTTGCCTGGTCCATTTGCAGTACTGCACCTATATTTTTACCTATATCAATATCGGCAATATCAATAGAAAGAATTTCAAAAGCAGTACCTGAATCAAGACCTTTTTCAAGAACGAGCTTTGAAATAGAGTCAGGATTTTCCAAAACAGATTTATGTGAATCAGCCGAACCAATAGAAGAAACAACTCCTTCTCCAACTCTTGCTAAAACAGTTTCTTCGCCGGCACCGCCAACCAATTGTTTGATATTAGTCCGAACTGTAACCCTTGCTTTAGCAATCAACTGGATACCATCTTTAGCAACTGCTGTAACAGGAGGCGTATCTATAACTTTAGGATTAACCGACATTTGAACAGCTTCTAACACGTCACGACCCGCAAGGTCTATAGCAGTAGCTGTTTTGAAATTAAGATTCATATTTGCCTTATCTGCTGAGATTAAGGCGTTCACAACGCTTTTTACTTTTCCACCAGCGAGATAGTGTGCTTCCATTTCATTCCTGTTAAGCTTTAAACCTGCTTTAGTAGCAGCTATTAAATTGTTAACAATTACTGATGGAGGAACTTTTCTCCAACGCATCAGAATTAGCTGAATTAATGATATTCTCACTCCTGAAACCAAAGCAGTAAACCATAATCCAACCGGTATAAAGTAAAAGATTATCCATAATCCGAATAATGATGCTACACCTATAGCAATAATAATTAAAACATTAGATTCCATAATATTAAATTTTTGGTTTTACAATTATTTTATTATAATTTATTTTTAAGACTATTATTTCAGTTTCCTGGTCAATAAAATCTCCTGTTGAATGTACTTCATAAAATTCGCCATTAATAGTTGCTTTGCCTGCAGGAGCTAATCTTGAAACAGTTACTCCCGTATCACCGACTTTGACTTTCTTTTCATCAATTATATTAACTTTACTATCAATTTTCGATTTCAACATGAGCTTTTTCCATGTTTTGGATTTTAATGAGAAATATAAAGTAACAAAGGTAAATAAAAAAGTTGCTCCAAGAGTATAATGACCCGCAAGCCTGCCATAAGTTGAATAAGCCTGCCAAATACCGATTCCAAGCAAAATAAATCCTAAAACACCGGCAATATTTGTTCCGGGCAGAACTAATATCTCTAAAATCAGGAATAGCAATCCTATTACTATTAATACAATGATTATTGTCCAGGTCATAAAATAAATAAGATATTATTCAATTAATACAGTTAAATTTCTATTTATCATATCATTATGAATTGGCTTTAATTTATTATATAAGCCGGATTTTACAGCACACTTTCCATTATTATGAACTATCAATGTACATTGTTCAGCCTGATGAGGGGTGTGATCACAAATCTCAATAAGAGTTTTTATTACAAAATCAAATGTATTGAAGTTGTCATTATAAAGAATAAGCTCTTTAATATCAGATATGTTTTCTTTAGTGCTTTGTGTTGGAGATAATTTTTCTTTTACCATTATTTTTATTTCTTAACAAGAAAAATAAATTTTTGGTAAAATTATAATATTTTATATTATAAAACACTAATTTTAAAAAAAATTAAAGGCAAAATCTTATTTTGATATTCTTAGTTAAAAAAAATTATTTTTGAGAATATAAATAATGAATAACTAACATAAAATAAATAATAATGAAATATAAGAAAAATTATTTGGAAGACAGATTAATTGACTTAGCAATAATAATGCAAAGTATAAAAATAGTTAGAAAAAGTACATTGGAAAACTGAATTTTTTTATTTCTAAATTCATTATTGAGTGTTCGTTATTCAATATTTAACATTAGCACATCAAAATATAATACTGCATGAGTCAAGGAAGTAAGCTGACGAATACTTAAAAGGCAACTCGTTAATTTAAAAGCCGTTTGGCAATTTAGTTATATAAGAGAACTTAGAGTGCCTAAAGTAAAAAGTGCCTAAAGTTCATTAAACGGGATAATGAAATGTTTAAAAATAAATTTGTTTATAGTTTTGAGTTACGTTATGTTTATCATAATTTTGTTTTATGAAATTTTTCGAAAATTTTATTATTGAGTTAAAAAATAAATTTAACAAGCCATTGCCTGGTAAAAATGCACAATTCATAATGGCTGCCGATAGCAGAATTATGGAAATGCAAAAATTAGATAATTTTGAAAATGCCAAAAAAAGCAGTGTTCTTATACTTCTTTATCCTGATAATACATCCATTAAAACTATCCTGATATTACGTCCTATATATAATGGTGTACATAGCGGAGAAATTTCTTTTCCGGGCGGTAAGCATGAAAATTATGATAAGTCATTAATTGAAACAGCTTTACGTGAATCAAGGGAAGAAATTAATATTGATATTTCAAAAATTAATATAATTGGTCATTTGACAGAGTTATACATTCCACCGAGCAATCACCTGGTTTTACCTGTTATTGGATATATTGATAAAAAGCCAAAATTGAAGGCTGATAAAATTGAAGTCAGGGAAATAATTGAAATTGATATTTTTAACCTCCTTAATAAAAATGTTGTTGTTGAAAAAGAAATTTTTTCAAATAATATTAAAATTAAAGCCCCTTGTTACAATATTAGAGAATATACAATTTGGGGTGCTACCGCAATGATAATCAGTGAGTTTGTCGAATTAATCAGGAATTAATCTTCAATTACAATTTTATGTGTAATTTTTGCTGCTTTTTCTAACATGACACTAACACCACAATACTTGTCCTGTGATAAGTTAACAGTTTTTTCAATTTTATCTATAGGTAAATTTTCACCCCTGAATGTATAAGTTATATTTATTGTATGGTAATATTTTGGATGTTCTTCAGTTAGTTCTCCTTCAACCGAAACATTAAAATA
>JAIOSH010000326.1 GCA_021107685.1 Bacteroidales bacterium
AATGAAAACTCTTACAAATGCTAAGATATTGGCTAATACTGTTACCAAATATCATTCTATTTATAATGCAGCTATTAAAATTAAAGCTAAGAAAAATTATACGGCAGTAGGTGCTTATGATTATATTGATGAAACAGGTTATAAGCAAAAAATACAATTGAAAAAAATTGCAGTAGATACTACTTTTCAAACCTATGCTATTGGTTATATTTCCGATTCATTAGGCTTTACTTTGAGTAATGATTTTGATTTTGCAGGTAATATTAAATTATTGGCAAACAATGAATTTCTGAATTTTAACGGGGGGTTCAGAATCAGGCATACTTGTAGCCCACGTAAAAGAAGCTGGGTGCAATTTAGTTCCGATATAAATCCTAAGGATATTTATATTAGAATATCTGATAAACTAAATGATATTAATAATAAAGAATTATTTGCTGCTCTTCTTTTTTCAAATGAAAGTAACAGGTTTTATTCTGCTTTTTTAGCACCAAAACGTAAAGAAAGCGACCAGGAAATAATATCAGCAAAAGGATATATTGGATTTGATAAAATTGCTGAAGATTATGAGATTGCAAGTATGGATAAATTAAAGAGATTAACTTTATTAGGCAATCATTTAGCATTAGACAGAAGAAATTGTATTATGAGAAGTGAAGGTAAAATTGACTTAAAAGTAGATTTAGGACAAGTGAAAATTGAAAGTTACGGCAATATACGGCATTATATTCTTCCCGATTCAACTAAATTTGAATTAGTAATGGCTTTGGATTTTCCTTTTGCTGATAAAGCTATTGATGTATTAATTGAAAATATTACCGGACAAAATCTTATGGGGATTGATTTATCAAGAAATATTTTTTTTAAGGCTCTTACTGATATACTTGGAGAAAAGGAAGCAAATAAAATAATTTCGGATATTAGTTTGTTTGCAAGAATTAAAAGATATCCTCCGGAATTACTTCATACTTTCTTTTTCTCTGATGTAAAATTTAAATGGAATTATGCCTCAAGGTCTTATGTTTCTGTCGGACCTATTGGTATTGGCAGTATAGGCAAAAAGCAATTCAACAGATATGTAGATGGGTATATTGAGATAGCTAAAAAAAGAACAGGCGATGTCATTAACATTTATATTGAGTTTGATAAAAGTAAAAGCTGGTATTATTTTAATTATAGAAACGGTTTAATGCAAACTATTTCTACAAACCAGAAATATAATAATATTATTAGAGAGTTGAAGGAAGATAAAAGAACCTTTAAAGGGGCAAAAGGGCAGGAAGATTACAGGTATATTATTTCCAACCTACGAAAGAAAACTGATTTCGTTAGAAGGATGAGGTAATTTCCGAACTCAGCAATTTTGATTATTTGATGAAATCATATGCCAAATAATATGGGACGCAGAAAAACGAAAATAAATTAAAACGCAGAGACCTACGAGCTTATGTTAATTAGCAGATTAAAAGTTTGTTGAATTTTAGAAAATTCATTAGAATAATAAAAAAAGCATAATTTTACATTTCATAGTTTAAATGGTTTTAACTATAAACAACAAAAGGTGTTTATATCCACAGTAAAACTGTTGGATATATACGGAAAATATGAATATATTAAAAATGTAAACGTATTAAAATAACCAAAAGGTTCGATTATCCCCCAAATATTTCAGGGTTTTTCTTACTTTTGGTGCGATTATAAACGTTTATAAGCAAGGCAACAAATTACCCATATGAAAATAATAACTGGAATTTTTTTTATCATATCCTTCTCTATAAATGCACAGAGTTTATTGTTAGGAGTAGCGGGTGGCGTTACGACTTCAAATACGGAGGATAATATATCATTCGATTTTGATAATTATAAAGGATATTATTTTTGTTTTTTTATAGAAGATACGCTTATTAATGACTTTCATTACAGAATTGGAGTTAACATTAATAAGAACAAGGCTTACAAGGATTATATGAAATGTCAATTGGGTCCGGTATATTACAATGATGTAGAGTATTTAATAAACTTTATTAATATGCCATTTTTAATAAAATATTCATTTGGAAGAAAAGTGAAATTTTATCTAATTGGAGGTCCTTATTTAAGTTTAATTGCATACTCGCAAAGAAAAGCTGAAGTTACATCTTGGAGTACTATTGACAATAAAATGGTAACAAGAAATACCAAAGATTCTGCAAATAATGAGCTAAATACTTTCAACATAGGCTTGACAACTGGTGGCGGATTTGAATTTCAATTTAACAACAGAATTGATTTTCTGTTGGAAAGCAGATATAAATTATATCTATTTCCTATTAAAAGCGGTGAATACGAAATTTGTAATATTAATAATTTGAATAGTATAATAATTAGTTTAGGTATAAAACTGAAAATATAATGCCCGACTTATAACAGCACCACATAGCACATGGCTGCATTCAGGTTATCAAGACAAAGAATTGGAAACATAAAAGCAATTTATAGAATACAAATAGATTTTACCATCGGCGGTTCAGTCCAACTTAGTTTTAAACAAAATTCAGTTTGTAACTTTTATCTAATATTTCACTTTAATTTAAATTATTGTTTTCCATATTAATTTTTTACATATTTTTGAATTTCGCTTAAAACACTATTATGTTATAGCCAATACAAAAAATGAGACGACTTCTTACACTTTTAATAATAATTCCATTGACAACATTTTGTCAAAACACCGACACGACAAATACTAGAGAAATATCCATCGGATTAACTTACTCACCTGATTACTGTTATCGAACCCTAAGACATGATGCTTGGAGAGCAGATAATACAAAAGCAAGAGACAATTGTGAGTTTTCAAAGTTCGGTTACACAACAGGAATAAATTTTACTTTAAAAATTAACAAGAGAATTACACTTGAAATCGGGCTTTTATATTCTGATATGGGATATAAACGAAATATGAATCTTTTATTTTTGATACAACCTGGACCCAACTATTCCCGGAAACACAAGCAATTACCAATATTACTTATCAATACATTTACTTTAATATTCCTATCAAGGCGCAATATTATATTCTGACACGAAAAGCGAAACTTTTTCTGACTGCCGGTCTTTCACCAAATATTTTTCTCGTACAAAAGACAACTTTAATTTTTGAATATAGTGATGGACACACAGAGACAAATACTTCAACAGGCAGTTCAGAGCTCACAACAATAAATTTGACAGCTATTGCTGGATTTGGTTTTAGCTACGACCTGACAAGTAAGTTATTTCTGAAAATTGAACCAATTTACAGACAATCCTTAACTTCAATAATTAACGCACCGATTAAAGAATATTTATATTCTGTAGGGCTAAACACTGGATTTTATTATAGACTATGAAATCTTTTTTATTTACAAACCAAAACATTGGAGTTCTTTGGCTAAATAATATTTTGAGGTGCTGGGGTATATAATAATTTGATTACTTTTATAGCATCTTCTTTAAGTTTTGTTTTCTTTCGATTGGAAAAGATTAAAAAAAGTTCACACAATCCGCAGAGCGGATTGAACGTGAATAGCCCTGTACGCAGTGCAGGGTAGGTAATAAAACGGAGGATAAAATAAGAACCCTAAAAGGGTTCAATAATAACAAATTAGCCATGAGCACTTATACACAAATTCTTTATCAGATA
>JAIOSH010000162.1 GCA_021107685.1 Bacteroidales bacterium
CTAATAAATATGAAATATTCGTTAAAATTCGTGCATTCGTGGCTTTCTATTTATAACTTTCTGTTTTAGTGTTATGGTTATTAACAAATTATTTAGCATTGAACAGCCCTGGGAAAAAATAAGGTAATTTGGTTTTAGGCTAAATATTATTTTTATGAATTGTTTAGATTAAAATAATTACTTTTAGCTCCAATAATATTTTTGGTTCTATAACGTTTTGCTATGATGAGATTTTACTGTTCTGCAACATATTGAAAAATAGAAAATTAGATATTTATAGAAATTCATAGAAATTTGTAGATATTATGATGGAGTCCTCAATAAATTTCTATGAATTTCAACAAATATCCTTAATTTCAATAATTTATGTTGCATAATGTAAAGCTAATCATCTTTCAGCATAGCAAAGTGTTATAATGAGGAAATATCCATTATAAAAATATTAATTTTATAATCTGTGAATCAGTGGCAAATTTAATTACCCGTTATAAAACCTATTATTTAAAACATTATAAAATGAACATTATTAAAAACCACCTCTTATTATATGGCTTTCTTTTACTAAGTCAATTAGTATTGTCGCAGGACATAATTTATATTATTGACGGAACAAGCATTTCTGCCAAAGTGCTTGAAATTAATCCTAAGGAAGTTATTTATAATGATTTTTATAACCCTGATGGACCTGTGTATAAAATAAAAAAAAACCAGGTATTAAAAATTGTATATCAAAATAATAAAGAAGAAATAATAAATGGCGAAACAAATATAGAGAATATACTTTATAGCAGGAATATTCTTGCTTACCATTTATTTGATATAATTTTTGGTGATTTTTCAATTTCTTATGAAAGAATCTCAAAAAACGGAAAAATCGGTTTTAAAATTCCTGTTTGTGTTGGTTATGGAGACGAAAATTCCTCTGTATTAAAAAATACATTTTATTCAGGCTTTGGAGTTAATTTTTATCCTACAGGACAAGGTAAATGGAAGTATTTTACGGGACCTAATATTAAAATCGGGACAGGAAAAGAATATTATTGGGATTATTATACTTATCCTTATTATTACCATGAAAAATATTATAAAAATATTTTTTATTTCAAAGTGCTAATCGATAATGGACTTTGTTATAGTCCTATAAAGAATTTTACTGTTTCGGCTTATGTAAGCATTGGTGTTAAATACATTGATGAGTCGTATTATGAATATGATGATAAATTGTCAAGCACTGCTCACTTTTCTTTTAATCTTGGCTACCGGTTTTAATCATGAATAAAATCGGATATATATATCTATTTTTCTTATTTACTTTTCTTATTTCTTGTCATAGTAAAAATAATTTAAAATTGATTAAGTTCACAGGCGAAACACAGGGAACTTACTATGCTATTACCTATTATGAAAAAAACGGGAATAACTATCAGCAACAAATTGATTCTCTGCTGAAAGAATTTGATAAATCAGTATCTTTATGGGTTCCTTTATCAGTTATTTCCAGAGTTAATAAAAATGATACTTGTGTAATTGCTGATGATGTTTTTATTGATATTTTTAATTTGTCAAAAATAATTTCAGAAAAAACCAATGGTGCTTTTGATATAACTGTTGGTCCTATTGTAAATGCCTGGGGATTTGGATTTTATGACAGGCTAAAAGTAAATCAAAAAGTGATTGACAGTTTATTTCCTCTTATCAATTATAAAGCTGTTCGCTTAGAAAAAAATAAAATTATTAAAGAGAATCCTGAAATTCAGCTTGATTTCAATGCTATTGCCCAGGGTTTTGCAGTGGATATTATAGGAAAATATTTAGAATCAAAAGGGATTAATAATTATTTAATTGATATTGGAGGAGAAGTTTTGGGTAAAGGGAAAAAAGACAATGGAGAATATTGGAAAGTAGGGATAGAAAAACCATCAGAAAACCTATCAGATGAGCGTATTTTAAAAGCTATTGTAAAACTTGAAAACAAAGCCATTGCCACATCGGGAAATTACAGGAAATATATCGAAGAAGACGGGATAAGGTATTCTCACACTATTGATCCTAAAACTGGTTATCCTGTGAAACATTCATTATTAAGTGTTACGGTTCTATCTGATAACTGCGCCTCTGCTGATGCCTATGCAACAGCTTTTATGGTAATGGGGCTTGATAAAGCAAAACAATTCCTTAATAATAATAAAAACCTTGAAGCATATTTTATTTATTCGGAACAAAATGAAAATTTAAGAATTTATGCAACCGAAGGGATGGAAAAAATATTAATAGAATAATTGTAACTATTCAGTGCCTAAAGTTTAGAGTGCCTACACTTCGACTTCATTTCGGCTTCGCTCGATGTGCACGCTCAATGTGAAAAATGCCTAAAGTTTTAACTTCTTTCCAATTGAAGTAAAAAATAACAAGGGTTTCATTCGCTTCGGTTAAAATTAATCCTTACTTTTATTATGACATTCGGCACTGTTTCCATGCTCACCACAGGTGCAGCTTATTCTTTTACCTGTTTTAGGGTCAACACTTCCACATTGTTTTTTAAACTCACCACCTTTTAATACAAACATTTTAATGGCAATGGCTAAAACAGCAAATCCAATTAATATGGCAGAGATTATTATTATTTTCAGGAACATTTCAATAAAATTTTTTGCAAATATATATTATTTCTTCAATTTATATTAAGTAATGTCTGAACGAAAACACTGTTTTTTTGTCATTTCGACTGAAGAGAGAAATCTCTATCAGTTTGTATATCAATGTATGAAATTTCTCGCTCCGCTCGAAATGACGGTTTTAGATAATTTATATGTTATACGTGATAGTGATAAAAATAAAACTTATATAAAATGTCCTTAATTCATATCAACCAACACACTTATAACTAATAACTTATAACAATTAACGGTTGACTTTATGGACAAACACCAATTAGCCGTCCTCATTGCCCCAATTTTGCTGTCGTCTGAATTCCGCACAAATTATTGCTGTTGCAATGGAAGCATTTAAGGATTCGGGAGTGATTAAGTTATCATTTTCATAATCAAATGAAGGGATAAATATTTTTTCTTTAATAAAAGCAGACAAATTCTTTGAAATTCCTTTTGATTCATTTCCAATTACAATAATGCCATTACTAACTAATTTTATTTTATAAATATTTTTACCCCTAAGAAATGTACCGTAAATTTTTGTCTGTTCAGGAATATTACATAAAAATTTTTCCAAATCATAATAATATACTTTTACTCTTGCAATAGAACCCATTGTAGCCTGAACAACTTTTGGATTATAAAGGTCAACAGAGTTATTTGAGCAAATAATATTATTTATACCGAACCAGTCGGCAGTTCTTATTATAGTTCCAAGATTGCCGGGATCTTTTATTTCATCAAGTATTAAGACCAGCTCTGAAGAAGTCATATTAAAATTAAATATATATTGTGGAATTTCAACAATTGCTAAAATTTGATTAGGTGTTTTTAAAGCACTAATTTTTTTAAGTTCTTTTTCAGTAATTTCAATCTGTTCAATTTGTTTATTCCCGATTAATGAAAAATTTTCTATAAGCCGGTTATTAAGGGCAAAGATTTTTATAATCTTAAAATGGCTATTTATCAGCTCTGTAACCAATTTTGGACCTTCTGCAATAAATTGTCCATACTTTTTCCGATATTTATTAATTTTAAGAAAATTAATATATTTAATCCGGCTACTGCTTAGCATAAATTTTATTTTTTGTAAAAGTAGATAAAATAAAAAAATCCCGATTTATAATGATCGGGATTTTACAATATAAAAAATTATGAAAACACTATTCAGCAAATACTTCAAAATTTATATTCACATTAATTTTTTTATGTAGATTAATTTTAGCAGAATAAGAACCGATTTCTTTAACTGATTCACCATCTATAAAAATTTTTTTCCTGTCAACTTCATAATTGAATTGTTCCTTAATTGAATTAGCAATTTGGAGTGCATTGACCGAGCCAAAGATTTGTCCTGTAGCAGCAGCTTTAGCCCCAATTTTAACAGTAATATTTTCAATTGCTTTAGCAAGTGTTTCAGCTTCTTTTATAGTCTTTTCTTCTTTATAAGATTTTTGTTTCAAATCTTCAGAAAGGATTTTTTTATTGGTTTTTGTAGCTAATATAGCTAAACCTTTAGGAATTAAATAATTTCTGCCGTAACCATCCTTAACTGTAATCAAATCATTTATATATCCTAAACTCTGTATGTCTTGTTTTAAAATTACTTCCATTTTAACCTCCTTATTTTAATAAATCAGCAACGTAAGGTAATAATGCCAAATGCCTGGCTCTTTTAATAGCCTGAGCAACTTTCTTCTGATATTTTGTTGAAGTTCCGGTAATTCTTCTCGGTAAAATCTTACCTTGTTCATTGAGAAATTTCATAAGAAAGTCAGCATCTTTATAATCAATATATTTTATACCGCTTTTTTTAAAACGGCAATATTTTTTCTTTTTTGTATCTACTGCTATTGGTGTTAGATATTTTATTTCTGAATTTGGTTGTGCCATTTTTTAATAGATTTTAATAATTTAAACTTCTATTTTTTCTTTTTCTTTAGCTTTTTTACGTTTCTTTTCATTATAAGCTATAGCATGTTTATCTAATGCAACAGTTAAGAAACGTAAAATGCGTTCATCTCTTTTAAATGCAATTTCAAGGTCTGCTATTGAGCTTCCCTCTACTTTATATTCTATCAGATAATAAAATCCTGTTGATTTTTTCTGAATCGGATAGGTGAGCTTTCGTAAACCCCAATTATCTTCAAGAATTATTTCAGCTCCCTTATCTTTAAGATCTTTAAGATATTTTTTTACCGTTTCCTTCATCTGGTCTTCAGACAAAACGGGAGTCATAATGAAAACGGTTTCATATTGTTTTAACATGTTTCTGTTTTAATTAATAATTAATTATTTAATTTTAAAATGGTTGGCAAAAGTAATAAAATTTTAAATTATGCAAAGGATTAAAAAGTATTTTTTTTACAAATTGTCATTCGGTAATTCTGAAAAAGCTGAAATTGACTTTTCCATATATCCTATGTTGAAAAAAATGAGGATGTTCCGAAAAATTAATTTCTTTGGAATGTTCAATTATTAACCAGCCATCTTTTATCAAAAGTTGATTATCAAAGATAAGCTCGGGAATCTCCTTGACACGATTTAAATTATAAGGTGGGTCTGCAAAAATTATGTTAAATGAATTATTTGTATATTTAAGAAAATCAAACACATTGATTTTTACAACATTTAAATTCTTAAACTTCAATTTTTCAGCAGTTTCTTTAATAAAACTTGTACATTTATAATTATTGTCAACTGCAATGATATTTTGGCAGCCTCTTGATGCAAATTCATAAGAAATATTGCCTGTGCCTGCAAATAGATCAAGAATTTCAAGCCCTTCAAAATAATAATTATTATCTAAAATATTAAACAGGCTTTCTTTAGCCATGTCAGTTGTAGGACGAACAGCTAAGTTATTTGGTGCAATTATTTTTCGTCCTTTATTGCTTCCTCTTATAATTCGCACAAATTAATATTTAATAAGTTGTAATAAAAATGAGAGGGTATGTCATTAAAAATATAGCTATACTGAAAAATATTATTCCTGTCTTCAAAACGAATATTCCTGACATACTTATATATCATTTCAAATAATGATGATTTTTTTTCAATTTGACCTATTAATATAAGGTCAATATCTTCGGGATTTAACTGTAATTGTTCAAGTACAAATATTAAAAAATATATAAAATCTTCTTCTGTACGATATTTAAAGGAATTATAGAATATCTGCCTTTTACCTTCTGTTATTATAATATCTAAATATAAATTTCTAACATTTATAAAAGCTCTTTTTATTACAGGCTGATTTTTGTATTTTATCAGTATGCTTTCAATTAATGTACTGGAAAAATGAGATATTTTACAATCCGGGAAAATATCTTTCAGCTTATTGTTAAGGCAAATTGGTAAACTAAAAATATTATAAGCCTCAAGTGTATTTAATTTATCATAAACTATTTGTTCATCATTAGTAATTGTGTGGTTAAAATTAAGGTAAATATCTTTTTCAGATTCATCAAAAAGTGGAAAAGGAACAAGTGTTGACTTATTATTTTCAAAAATGATATTTACTGATTGAAATGACTTTTTTAACCATGAAAGTTGTAGGAACAATTCATCAATATATTTACAAAGATTTATATATGAACCTGTCCTTTGAAAGTTATAAGATTCAATAGCGAGATACTTATTACGTTCAGAGTTAAAAATACAAAAAGAAAATCCATCCAGTGAAAGCTGGATGGATAATTTATATTTTTTACTAATATCAGGTAATTCTTCTAATGCTTTTTTATTTAAAGCTTCATCAAAACGACTGATAATAGGAATTATATGCCCTGACATTTACCTGATGGATATAATTATTCCCAATTACCATCAGTAGAAGCTTCTATCATAGAACCTACTTTTAATCCGGGATATTTATTAATATCTTCTCTGGATTGAACAAAATTTTTCACCATTTGCTTATCCATATCACTTAAAAAAACCTTATAATATATGGATGCTTCAAATACATTCACTGACACACCACCTTTATTAATTTCACCTGCTGCTAATTTGAACATTTCTCCATCAGTGAATGGAACATACTGAATATCTTCAATAATGAAATTAACCCTGTCTTTAAACAGAGAGTCGGCAACATTCACATAGTCAATAGTATCATTAATGGTTTTTGTAAAAGTAGTATCTTCCGGATCGGGTATAATGTTTACTACGGGTATTACACCTCTTTTTAAAAAGTCTATCAATGTATCAAAGTCTGCGGTATATTTGCCGTTAATAGCTTTGAAAGAAAGTTCCGATATACGTATATCTTTAAGATTTTGTATGACAACTAAGTTCCTGCTATCTTTTTGTTTGTTAAAGCGAACAGGTCTCATTACACTTTCGTAAACTAAATAGACTAAACCAATGATTACAATTAATAAAACGATTTTAATAATATTTTTTATCATAACTTAAAATTTTTATATACGTGCAAATTTATAATTTTTTTTAAATAAAAAATATATTTATTAAAAAAATTATGATTATTAATGAATATCTTTATAATTTCAGGAAATATTTATGCTGTTCATATTGGCTAAATAATATTTTGAGGTGCTGGGGAAATATTTTGGTCGGACAATTCCTTTACTTGTAATAGCAAGAAGGAGCTTATATTTTATTGCTAAACCCTTTTTGAATATAGTAATATAGCATTTGTAATATCAAACCACGAAGTGGTTAAACGTGAATAGCCACAGGTTTACCCTGTGGAATAATAGCTTTGCTATTCC
>JAIOSH010000591.1 GCA_021107685.1 Bacteroidales bacterium
AAAAAATCTAATTACTTTTGTTTTTTATCTGTTCAAATCCGAACAACAATTGTATTTAAACGAACACCTACAATATTTATTTTTGTTAAATTTAAATAAGATAATTTAACAATCAGACGTTTATGAATATGGTATGTTTTTAGTTATAACATATTATTTATCAAATATTAGTATAGAAATTTTAAAATTTTAACAATATGACAATATTATTGAATAACTTTAATTATTTAAAGCAAAAATTTTTTAATTGGTTTAACATGGCATTGAAACCTGTTATATTTCTATTGTTCTTTTTTTTATCAGGTGTTTGTATTTCGCAAACAGAGAATAAAGTATGGTCATTGGAAGAATGTATTAATTATGCATTAGATAATAATATCCAGATCAAACAACAACTTTTAAATATTGATTTAAATGAAAAAGAATTATTGCAAAATAAGCTGAATATGTTACCTTCATTGAACGCTTATGCATCACATGGTTATAACTGGGGACAAAGAGTTGACCTTTATACTAACACATTTGCTACCGACAGGGTTAGGTCCAATAATTTCTATATTCAATCTACTTTTTCGCTTTTTAATGGATTTCAAAAACTTAATACATTAAAGCAAAACCAATTAAATTTATTGGCAACCAAATACGATACAGACAAATTTATGGATGATATTTCAATAAGTATTGCCACATATTATTTACAGACCTTGTTTTACATGGAATATATTGAAATAACTAAAAGCCAGCTTGATATTACTAATCAACAGGTTGAAAGAACAAAAAAATTAGTTGAAGCCGGAACTTTGGCAAGGGGAGATCTATTAACAATTGAAGCACAGCAAGCGACAGAAGAACTTTCAGTAATTGAAGCAGAAAATCAATTGACTCTTTCATATTTAACTTTAGCACAATTGCTTGATTTTCCATCAGCAGAGGGATTTGAAATTGAAAAACCCGATTTTCAAATTCCGGATACTAAGCCTATTTTGACCGGACCTAATGAAATTTATAAACACGCCTTAATCACACAACCGGATATTAAAAGCGCCGAAACCAAAGTTGAAAGTTCTGAAAAAGGATTAAACATTGTAAAAGGTAGTCAAAGTCCAGATTTATATGTAAGCGGCTCTTGGGGAACAGGTTATTCGGGTGCTGATAAATTAGGAATAGATCCTGTAACCGATTATCCCCAAATTGGTGTAACGCAAAATGGTGAAGCTGTTTACTCAATTTCTGAATATACTGTTTATGATAGATATGAAACAAAAAATTTTAGTGACCAACTTAATGATAATAGAAATCATACTGTTACTTTAAACCTTAGTATTCCAATTTTTAATGGTTGGCAAACACGTACTGCTATTTCCAAAGCAAAAATTTCTATTGAAAGTGCCCAATATGATCTGAAAAATACAAAGTTGAATTTATATAAAACCATTCAACAAGCTTATACTGATGCAAAAGCTGCATTAAATAAACATGCTGCATCAGTTAAAAAGGTTGAAGCTACACAGGAAGCGTTCAAATATTCACAACAGAAATTCGATGTAGGTTTATTAAATTCTGTTGATTATAATGAAACAAAAAAAGAAATGAGTAATGCCCAGTCGGAATTGCTTCAAAATAAATATGATTTTATTTTTAAATCGACAGTATTGAATTTTTATATGGGCAAGCCTCTTACACTGAAAAAATAATATTTTATCATTAATTTTCAGAAACCCTAAAAATTTTATATTTTAGCACAAATTTTCTAGTATAAATTTTTTAGAAATTTGTAAAAACTTCTTGTTATTTTAAACAGGAAGCGATTATTCAAAATTTAATTAATCCAAAATAATTATAGATGAAAAAGAACAATAAGAGGAAAAAAATATTTATTTGGTCAGGTGTAATAATTTTTATAATTATAATAATATTAGCTATTAGTAAAAAACAAGGTTCAAATGAAATAAAGGTTACTACTGAGCTTGCACAAAAAAGAACTATTATTGAAACAGTTACGGCTAATGGAAGAATCCAGCCGGAAGTTGAAGTTAAAATATCTCCATATATATCAGGCGAAGTAGTCGAATTATATGTCAAAGAGGGAGATGAAATAAAAACCGGTGATTTACTTGCTAAGATTGACCCTGAGATATATATATCTAATTTTGAACGCATGGAGGCTTCATTGAATATGCAAAAAGCTAATCTGGCAAATGCAAAAGCAAGATTAGCACAGGTACAGGCTCAATTTATTAATAGTGAAGAATCTTATAAAAGAAATAAAAAATTATGGGAACAAAACGTGATTTCTCCTGCTGATTTTGATGCGGCGAAATCTTCTTATGAAGTGGCAAAAGCTGAAGTAATAGCTGCAAAGGAAAGTGTTAAAGCCTCTGAATATACAGTAAGCAGCTCCAAAGCATCATTAAAGGAAGCTAAGGAAAACCTTAACAGAACAACTATTGTTGCACCTAATGATGGAAGTGTTTCAAGATTAAATGTTGAAAAAGGAGAAAGAGTTACAGGTGCTTCACAGTTTTCTGCGGGTACTGAAATAATGCGGATTGCTAACCTGAAAGGTATGGAAGTTAATGTTGAAGTGAATGAAAATGACATTGTCAGAATTAGCCTTAATGATACTTCAATAATTGAAGTTGATGCTTATCTTAATAAAAAATTTAAAGGAATTGTTACTGAAATAGCCACATCTGCAAATATTACAGGTGTTAGTGCTGACCAGGTTACTAATTTTGAAGTGAAAATTCGAATACTGAGTGATTCATATAAAGATTTATTATCAGAAGAATTTCCCAATCAATCACCTTTTAGACCTGGAATGTCTGCAACTGTCGAAATTCAGACTGAGAGTGCTAATAATATTTTGACTGTTCCTATTCAATCTGTAACTACAAGAGCCGATACTACTGAGAAAGATATAAAATCTGAGGAAAGAAAAGAAGATAATGAATCAGTTGAAAAAAATAACGATGATGAATTACAGGAATATGTTTTTCTTTATGATGATGGGATTGCAAAATTACAAAAAGTAAAATCCGGCATCCAGGATAATACTTATATTGAAATAATTAGTGGATTAGATGACGGACAGGAAGTTGTTACAGGTCCTTACAGGGCAATTTCCAAAAAATTGAAAGATGGTGATGCTGTTAAAAAAGTTGATAAGAAAAAGTTGTTTTCAAAAGAAGATTAATATTAATGATGCCAATCAAGAGTTGAGGAAAACAGTTAATAGATATTCTTTTATTATCAGATTGTTATATTGCTAAAATGGTTAAATTGCTGAGCCTTAGCAAAATCCCGACACTTCATCAATTTTTTACGGATAATTCATTTTATTAATTAGTGTCCATCCGTAAAGTCGCAGAGCGACGACCTATTTGTAACCCCTGACGGAAGTCAGGGGTAATAATGAGAGAGTTACAAAAGTCCCGTAGGGACGGACTATTAAAAATCAAACATTATGGATAGACACTAATTTGATGTATATCTCGTTGTATAACACCTTATGAAACAGTAAAATGGCATTAATTCTTAATATAGAAACCTCTACTATTGTTTGTTCAGTAGCTTTATCTAAAGATGGTAAATTAATTGCTTTTCGGGAAAGTAAAGAAAAAAATTCTCATTCCGAAGTAATTACATTATTTATTGAAAAAATATTTAAAAAAGCAAATTTGAATTATTCATCTATAGATGCTATTGCAGTGAGTAAAGGACCAGGCTCATATACCGGTTTGCGAATAGGTGTATCAACAACAAAAGGTTTATGTTATGCACTTGATAAACCATTAATTGCAATTAGCACATTACAATCAATGGCTTATGCAATATCAATGAAATATATTGCTGAAAATACTCATAGAAAAGATGATATATTATTTTGTCCTATGATTGATGCCCGAAGGATGGAAGTTTATTCAGCTATTTTTGACATTAATAACAATATAGTAAGAAATATTGAAGCAGAAATCATTAATGATAATTCTTTTACAGAATATCTTAAAAAAGGCAAAATAGTCTTTTTTGGAGATGGAGCAGATAAATGTATTACAGTTTTATCGCAAGATAAAAATGCTGTTTTTATTAAAAATGTTTATCCTTCTGCTTGTAATATGATTAGTCTATCGGAAAATAAATTTATAAAAGGTCAGTTTGAAGATATAGCTTATTTTGAACCTTTTTATTTAAAAGATTTTATTGCCGGAAAACCAAAAGTAAAAGGACTGTTTTAATTATTTATTACAAAAGTGTTGAAGGGTCAAGATTTGCTGATTCAATGTCCTTAAAATAATTTACAGTTCCAACTTTTAATTCAACAGTAGCAGCATCATCACAAACTATAATTCCTTTAGGATGTAATTGCAATGAACTGATAGTCCACATGTGATTAACACTTTCTTCAATGGCATGTCGCAATGCTCTTGCTTTGCCGTGTCCATTAACAATAATCATTACCTCATCAGCATCTAACACAGTACCAACTCCAACAGTTAACGCTGTTTTGGGAACTTTTGTAATATCATTATTGAAAAATCTGGAATTTGCAATAATTGTATCATGAGTTAAAGTTTTAATTCGAGTCTTTGATTCTAATGAAGAAGCCGGTTCATTAAATGCAATATGACCATCGGGTCCGATGCCTCCAAGGAATAAATGAATACCTCCGATTTCTTTAATTTTTTCTTCATATTGAATGCATTCCTGTGTAAGATCTTCAGCATTTCCATCAAGTATGTTAACATTATCTTCCTTAATATCAATATATTTGAAAAAGTTGTCCCACATAAAAGAATGATAGCTTTCAGGATGGTCTTCAGCCAGGTTTACATATTCATCCATATTAAATGTAATAACATTTTTAAATGAAACTTTTCCGGTTTTATAAAGCTCAATTAACTCTTTATACATTCCTAATGGTGAAGAACCTGTTGGCAAGCCAAGCACAAAAGGTTTGTTT
>JAIOSH010000206.1 GCA_021107685.1 Bacteroidales bacterium
CGAATATGATCCTGTTACTTATAATTTTTTTGTAAAAATTAACTTTGACGAAACAAACATGGGATCTTATCCTCGTGGTAGTCTGATACAAGGGGGTGATAACAAATTGTACGGACTTACTTCAAACGGTGGAGTGAACAACAGTGGGGTACTTTTCGTTTTTAATGCCGGTGATGGTTCATTCACAAAACTCCTGAATTTTGACGGAGAAAATTATGGAGCAGGACCTCAGGGAACTTTAATGTTGGCTTCAAATGATAAACTTTATGGCATGACATCCTGGGGAGGTATATATGAATATGGGGTAATATTTGAATTTGATCCGGCATCCGGCATTTTTTCAAAAATATTCGATTTTGCCGATTACAAAAATCACCCGGGAAGTGGATATTTAACTGAAATCATAAATACTGGTGATATTACTGAATTTGGGAAAGAGTCGGTTGAGATGCATGTTTTTCCTAACCCTGTGATAAATAAACTTACCCTCGAAGTAAGTGGTATGGATAAAGAAATTGAAGTATTTATTTACGATCTTACAGGAAGGCTTTTGTTTGAAGACAAAATACTAAACCTGAATAATGCTAAACTACGAAAACGGTATGAAATAACCTACTTATCAAAAGGCATTTACACCATCAGGATTAAAGACAATAAAAAAGTAGCTGTAAGTAAAATTGTTATTCAATAATAAATTTGAGATTCTGTTTTGCGATATCAAAAAAGCGTCTTGCATTTTGCAAGGCGTTTTTTTTAACTTTAGGCATTTTAATTTGATATGTTTTATACTTTTGTGGATTAATTAATTTGATTTTTTTTTAACTATATAATTTATAAAGAAGATGGCAATAAAGAAACTTAGTAGCATTTTTAAACCACAAAGAATCGCCTTGATTGGTGTTTCAACAAAACCCGACAGTGTCGGAGGTATTACATTAAGAAACCTTGTAGGCGGTGGTTTTCATGGAGTTGTTTATCCGGTTAATCCAAAACACGAAGCTGTTCTTGGTATCTCATGTTTTCCTAATGTTAAAAGTCTTCCAAAAACCCCTGATTTAGCAGTTATCACTACTTCTGCCAGATTAGTTCCACAGCTTATAAGGGAATGTGGCGAAGCAGGAATTAACGGTGTTATTATCATGTCAGCCGGGTTTAAAGAATCGGGTGAGGAAGGGAGGAAATTAGAAGAGCAAGTTAAGGCAGAAGTTGCTAAATTTGAAGATATGAGAGTTGTCGGACCTAATTGTCTCGGAATAATTGTGCCGGGTTTAAATTTGAATGTAAGTTTTGCAGATGGTATGCCAAAGAAAGGGCATGTTGCTTTTATTTCGCAATCGGGTGCATTATGTACTTCGGTATTAGACTGGGCTTATGCGGAAAAAATCGGGTTCTCATACTTTGTATCTATTGGAAACAGCATGGATATCAGTTTTGGAGACCTTATTGATTATTTCGGACAAGACCCGAATACCAAATCAATTGTTCTATATGTGGAGTCTGTTAGTAAGGCACGTGAATTTATGACAGCAGCACGTGCCTTTGCACGAAAAAAGCCTATTATTGTTTATAAAGCAGGCCGCTTCCCCGAATCGGCAAAAGCAGCAGCTTCCCACACAGGTGCTATGGCTTCGGAAGACTCAATTTATGATGCACTGTTTCAACGTGCCGGTATTGCAAGGGTTTTTGATATAGGAAATATTTTTGATTTTACCGACCTTATCGGCAGAAGAAGAATTCCCAAAGGTCCTAATCTGGCAATAGTAACAAATGCAGGTGGACCTGGCGTTATGGCAACCGACTGTCTTATTGCAAATGATGGAAAATTAGTGCAATTATCCGACGAAACCATGCAAAAGCTTAATGATTATTTACCACCTTTCTGGTCGCATGGCAACCCTGTTGATGTATTGGGAGATGCAACCCCCGAAAGGTTTACAAAAGCTTCGGAAATTGTTTTGGAAGACCCTAATGTGGATGCAGTGCTTGTGATACTTACTCCACAAGCTATGACCGCACCTACCGAAACTGCTCAGGCTATTATAAAGTTATCTGTAAAAACCTCAAAACCTATTTTGGCAGCCTGGCTCGGTGGTGCAAGCATGAGAGATGGTGTTTCAGAATTTAATAATGCAGGAATTGCGGTTTTTGAAACTCCCGAGCAAGCTATCAGAGCTTTTATGACCCTTGTCAGATATTCCAGAAATCTTGATGCCCTGTTTGAAACCCCTAAAGATGTACCTGTTTCATTTACTTATGATAGAAATCAACTTCGTGAAAAATTCATAAAAGAAGTATTTACTGCAGGAAAAATATTATCCGAAGATGCTTCCAAATCATTAATTAAATCTTATGGTATTAATACAACAGAACCAATACCTGCCCGGACAGAAGACGAAACAGTAAAGGTTGCGGAAGAAATCGGGTATCCTGTTGTGATGAAGATCATGTCGCCGGATATTACACATAAAACAGATGTTGGCGGCGTTGCTTTGAATATTAAAAATGCCGATATGATCAGAGTAACATATAAAAATATGCTTAATTCAATACACGAAAAAATGCCTGATGCTTATCTTGAAGGTGTTACAATTCAACGGATGATAGATACAAAAGATGCTGTTGAATTGATTTTGGGTATTAAAAAAGATCCTATTTTTGGAACAGTTATTCTTATTGGCATGGGTGGCACAAGTGCAGAATTATTCAAAGATAAAAGATTGGAATTTCCTCCTCTTAACGAACGTCTCGCAAATCAAATGATAGAATCATTAAAGATTTATCCTTTGCTAAAAGGTTACAGAGGTAGCAAGCCTAAAAACATTGGAAAGCTCGTTGAAGTTATGATACGCTTATCATACCTCGCAGCAGATTATCCCGAAATTGAGGAGCTTGATATCAATCCTATACTTGTAACTACTGATGATGCTATTGCACTCGATGCAAGAGTTGTTATTGATGAAGAAATATTACAAAATCCGGTTACTCCTTTTTCACATCTTATCCTTCATCCATATCCGGACAAATATCATAAATATAGTAAGCTTTCTGATGGAATTGATATTATCCTTAGACCTATCAAACCTGAGGATGAACCCTTATGGCTTGAGCTTCTCGGAAGTTGCTCAAAAGAATCAATATATTCGAGATTCAGATATAATTTCCATTTCGATTCACACGAAGTAGCTACACAATTCTGTTATATTGATTATGGCAGGGAAATAGGAATTGTAGCTGAAATAACTGAGAATGGTAAAAAGAAACTCATTGGCGTTGGCAGGTTAATTTCAGACCCTGACCTGGAAACTGTCGAATATGCGGTTCTTATTACTGATGCCTGGCAGCATAAGGACTTAGGAAGTATTCTTACGGAATATTGCCTTGAAATTTCGAAAAACTGGAAAATGAAACGAATTATTGCACAAACTACAAAAGACAATAAACCGATGATCGCAGTATTCAAAAAACTTAATTTTAAAGTGCATTTTAATGCTGATACTTCAGTAGATGTTTCAAAGGAATTAGATAATATTTAATATTTTAGATTTGAAGTTCATATCATACTTAGTGTCAGTCCATAAAGTCCACCTTGAGAAATATTTTAGATTTTAGAATTGAGATTGAAGAATTAATGCATTGAAGATTAATAAGTTGATAATAAATCTAAAATCTTAAATTTTAAATCAAAAATCACAAATTATAACGTAAAACACCGACATTATAGACAAACACTTCTTAATCTTATGAATTATTAGGATAAAGATGATTAATATTAATGAAATAGAAAAAGCTGCTGAAAAAATCAGGAAAGCAAAATATGGTATTGCATTTACAGGTGCAGGTATCTCTGTAGAAAGTGGAATCCCACCTTTCAGAGGAGAAAACGGTTTATGGAATAAATATGATCCGATTTTTCTTGAAATTGAATATTTCCGAAAAAAGCCTTTACAATCCTGGAAAAAAATTAAAGAAATTTTTTATGATAATCTTATTAAGGCTGAACCTAACAAAGCTCATATTGTTTTAGCGAAAATGTGTAAAAGAGAACTTATTGAGTCTGTTATTACACAAAATATTGACAATCTGCATCAAAAAGCAGGAAGTAAATATGTATATGAACTTCACGGAACATATAAGCAACTTGTATGTACAGAATGTTCTTCGGAATATGATATCAGCTTCGCAGATTTGAATTTCCTGCCCCCAACTTGCTATATCTGTAAAGGAATCTTAAAACCCGACATGGTTTTCTTTAATGAACCAATACCTTTATTTGCTAAAAACAGGTCATTTGCAGAAGCAAAAAAATGTGATCTTTTTTTAATTATTGGTACTGATGCAGAAGTGTTTCCTGCAAATTCTATTCCTATTGCTGCAAAAGAAACAGGCGCAACAATTATTGAAATCAATATTAAAGAATCTCATTTTACAAATACAATTACAGATATATTTCTAAAAGGAAAAGCTACGGAAGTGATGACAAAATTAGGAGAATTGTTGTATTTAGATTAATTAAATGATAAAATTGAATTTTTAATAATTTCAATTGCTTCCATTAATTGTCCTTCTGAAATTATTAAAGGAGGAGCAAATCGGATAATGTGCCCATGTGTAGGCTTAGCCAATAATCCGTTTTCAGCCATTTTAATACAAACATCCCATGCTTCTTTTCCATTGGTAGGTTTAATAATAATTGCATTTAACAATCCTTTTCCCCTGACCAATTCAATCATATCAGAATCTATTTTGTTAATTTCATCCCTGAAAATATTTCCTAGTTTTTCTGCTCTTTCTGCAAGATTTTCATCTTTAACAACTTCTAATGCAGCTATGGCAACTTTTGCAGCAACAGGATTTCCGCCAAATGTTGAGCCATGCTCTCCCGGTTTAATACAAAGCATTATTTCATCATCAGCCAAAACCGCTGAAATAGGATAAATCCCACCTGAAAGAGCCTTTCCTAATATTAGCATATCAGGTCTTACCTTTTCATGGTTGCATGCTAATAATTTTCCTGTGCGTGCAATACCTGTTTGTACTTCATCGGCAATGAATAATACATTTTTTGCTTTACACATTTCATAAGCTTTAGATATATAACCATTATCAGGAACAAATACTCCTGCCTCACCCTGTATGGGTTCAACTAAAAAACCTGCAACATTCGGATCCTCTAATGCTTTTTCAAGGGCATCAGTATCATTGTAGGGAATAGTAATAAATCCGGGTGTGTAAGGACCAAAATTATTCCTTGCATCCGGGTCGGTAGAAATTGAAATAACTGTGATTGTTCTGCCATGGAAATTATTTTCACAAACAATTATTTTAGCTTCGTTTTCAGGAATTCCTTTTTTCTCATAAGCCCATTTTCTGCAAAGCTTTAAAGCTGTTTCCACTCCTTCGGCACCTGTGTTCATAGGCAAAACTTTATCATAGCCAAAATATTCCGTGATATATTTTTCATAAACTCCTAAGCTATCATTGTAAAATGCTCTTGATGTTAATGTCAGTGTTCTTGACTGATCAACCAAAGCTCCTACAATTTTTGGATGACAATGCCCCTGATTAATTGCTGAATAAGCAGATAAGAAATCAAAATATCTTTTTCTTTCAACATCCCACACATAAGCACCTTCGCCACGTGATAACACTATTGGAAGGGGATGATAATTATGAGCTCCATACTTGTCTTCAAGTTCCATTGCTCTCTGTGATGTAATATTTTTTGTCATATTATTATTATTTAGTATTAAATTTTCGGCAAAAGTAATATTTACTTAGATGATAAAATAAAAAAAAGAAAAATATTTAGCCTCAATTTGTTGAACCCTTTCAGGCATATGCGTCAACTTAGTGTAAATGTCTGCGGTCCAGCTAATAGCAAACCATATAATAACTATTTTTTTGACATACCAATCCTGTTTCGTTTTAGGTACGATTCAAATTTAATTGTCTGCTAATA
>JAIOSH010000154.1 GCA_021107685.1 Bacteroidales bacterium
GATATTGTTTTCTGTATTTAAAATATTAATAACTTTGTTGTAAAATTATAACGAAATAAATTACAAGCACCAAATAACAAAAAACAAATTACAAATAATATTAGAATGAAATTGTTGAACAACTTGTTTTCAGGTAAAAAATTAAAAGAACCAATAGATTTATCTCCTTTAAAAACAGATATGCACTCGCATCTGATTCCAGGTATTGATGATGGAGTACAAACAATTGAGGAATCTGTGGATTTGATTACAAAATTACAAAGACATGGTTTTAAAAAGTTGATCATCACACCTCATATTCAGGCTGATTATTATAAAAACACACATGAGATTATTTTTAATGGTTTGGAAGAAGTCAGTAAAGCTGTTAGAAAAGCCGGTATTTCAATTCAGCTTGAAGCAGCCGCCGAATATATGATAGATGATGGTTTTGAAGAAAAACTTAAATCCGGAAAATTGATGACTTTAGGAGATAATTATGTTTTAGTAGAACTATCGTATTATGACCCTCATCCTAATTTTTCGCAACTTCTTTTTGAATTACAACTTGAAGGATTTAAAATAATTTTAGCTCATCCCGAACGATACACATATTGGTTTAATGATTTTAAAAAATATGAAGAGTTAAAGGATAGGAATATTTTTTTGCAGTTAAATACTATATCATTAAGCGGGTATTATACTTTACCTGTAAAAAAAATGGCTGAAAAACTTATTGATAATAATATGATAGACTTTCTTGGAACCGACATGCACAATCAAACTTATATGCAAGGACTTGAAAAATCCCTAGTTGAAAAATATCTTGACAAAATACTTAGCTCCGGTAAATTGTTGAATGATTCATTATAGGAAAAATCAAGCACTCATAGTTTCAATATCATTTCTGACTTTTTTCACTAATCCTTGTAAAACTTTTCCAGGTCCGACTTCAATAAATAATGTAGCTCCGTCATCTATCATGTTTTTAGCAGTTTGAGTCCATCGTACAGGCGATGTTAATTGTGCAATAAGATTTTTTTTTATTGCGTCGGGTTCCTTTTCAGGTTTTGCATTTACATTTTGATAAACAGGACAAATAGGTTTGTTAAAGTTTGTTGAATTAATTGCATCAGCGAGTTCTATTCTTGCAGGCTCCATTAAAGGAGAATGGAATGCACCGCCTACTTTCAAGGGTAAAACTCTTCTTGCTCCTGCCTCTTTTAATTTTTCGCAGGCAATTTCAACACCTTTAACTGAACCGGAAATCACTAATTGCCCGGGGCTATTATAATTTGCAGGAATAACAATCTCATCAATTGTTTTAAGTATATCTTCAACAATTTTATCTTCAAGACCTAAGATAGCAGCCATTGTTGATGGTTCTGCCTCACAGGCTTTTTGCATTGCATAAGCTCTTGCAGCAACTAATCGTAATCCGTCTTCAAAAGCTAATGCCTTATTTGCAACAAGGGCGGAAAATTCACCAAGTGAATGACCTGCAACCATATCAGGTTTGAATTTATCTCCAAGTGTCAGGGCAAGTATAACAGAGTGCAAAAAAATTGCAGGTTGAGTAACTTTTGTTTGCCTAAGGTCTTCGTCGGTTCCGCTGAACATAAGATCTGTTATACGAAATCCTAAAATATCATTAGCTTTTTCAAATAATTTTTTTGCTAATGCAGAATTATCAAATAATTCTTTACCCATTCCTATGAACTGGGCACCTTGTCCGGGAAATATGTATGCTTTCATTTGTTTATTTTTTAATGTTTTGTTTTAAGAGTAATGATATTTAGTAAATATTATCTCTGCATCTCTGTGTCTCTGCGTTCAATCAAATAAATATTCTAAACACTACCAATCATCATCTGTTTTTTTATTTTCAGGTTTCATTCCTTTTTTTAAACTTTTAATTAAAGAATTTGTAAAGATATTGACCTGATTTAAATAATCATCCCAATTAGAATTATAAGCACGATGGTCCTTATTTAACCATCTTTCAATAGGAAAGCGTGAGGATTGTTTTAAGATAAAATCAGTGATAGTATATCTGTATCTTCCTTCTTTAAATTGCAGATTAATTGAATACATAATTACTCCAGCATCGGTTTTATTACCTTTTTTGTCGGTTTTATAAATTTTAAAACGATGAAGCCCTTTAATTATACCACTTTCTGGGTCTCTGACTTTTGTAACATCAACAGGATTTTTATAAAAAAAATTAATCCACATCACAGCCCTGTTAAAGAGTTCATCTTTAGTACCTGTTTCCTGAACAACTTCTTGATATGTGATTAATTTTGTGTCTTCATCAATTGGCAGGGAAGTAGTGGAAGCTTGTTCCTGCCCTGAAATATTATTGATTATTAAAATGTTTATAATAAGGAAATTTATTATTCTGCTCATAATTATTTATTTAACTAAAATGGTTCTACTGCAATTTTAATGGTAAATTAATTTTTTATGGTTCTCTTTATAAATTTATTTATAATGATAAAATGCTGTAATGCTTAAATGATTAAATATTTCATGACAATTAAATCTTTGATAATAAATGACTTGAATATTAGGATATTAGGTTTTTTCATTTTAGCATTCAATCATTTTCGCCCCGAAGTTTCAGCGATTTTTTTATTGATAATTGATTATTGTCTATTGATTGTTATAAAATTGTTATTCAACATGATATATAAATAATAACTAAAATTAATTATGGCGGAGATTTTCCTCTTTGTGTTTCTTTGAGTCTTTCTGACTTGGTGGCTATCTTTTTTTAATTGCCACAAAGACACCAAGTCCCAAAGGTTCACAAAGTAAACATATTAAAAAACAGAC
>JAIOSH010000274.1 GCA_021107685.1 Bacteroidales bacterium
AAAGTTTCCACAACTTCCTTTAGTTAAGTCTGATGTGAAACGACCTGAGATTCTTAGGGATTTTGTTGCACTTGTTGAGGATGCGTATAGGGACGTGGCCGATGCGGATATTAGTGTATGGCTGTCTAACTTTATTGACACAGATGCTAGAATGACGCCATAGATATAAAGACTGCCACTATTTTATGGTCTGAATTATCAAGGTTTGGAGAAGCTGAAAAATCATTTTTAAATATAATCGAGAGGGAAAATAATGTTGAAGCTTATTTTAAATTAGGACAATTATTGATAGAACAAGAAAGATTTAATGAAGCAGAAGAAATTTTAATTGAAAGTACGGAAAAAATTCCTGAATCATTTGTTTTATGGTCAGAACTTGGACATCTAAGACATAATAATTTAAATAAACATAACGAAGCCCTCGAAGCCTTTGAAGTAGCTAAAAAAATATCTCCTACTAATCCAGAAGTTTATTTATGGATAGGTAGTTGCTTTGAAAGGAAAGGATATTTCAAATCAGCGGAATCTAATTATCAGAAATCAATAACGCTATCACCAAAGAATGAAAAAAATATTATTCGATATCTCACTTTTCTTAATGAAAGAAAAAGATATAATGATGCGTTATTACACATAAATAATTTTCTTAAAAATAATAAATCCAGTTTAAATATTTCAGCAATAAATGCGTATACTCTAAAAAAGTTAGGAAGATATTTAGAGGGAGCAAAAATACTAGCAGACTTATCCAAAGAAAATAAAAATCATCATTTTGAAGCTGGCAGTTGTTATTTCAAGGCCAAACATTATCAAGAAGCTTTATTTCATCTTAATCAAATTTATAACATTCCTCAGTATTCAATAAAATCTCTCGAAATGATTATTCCATCACAATTTTATTTAAAATTTTACGATAATTCATGTAATGCAGCAGATGTATTATTAAAATTAGACAACAATAATATTTGTTCAATTGATTACAAGTCAAAATCCTTATTATTACAAGGTTTTAATAATAAATGTTTGGAATTTTTATTAAAATATCAAGAAATCGTAAATACTAATTATAATATTTTAATAACTTATATATCAGCATTAATTTCTGACAATAATTTTAATGAAGTAGAAATAAAAATTAATTATTTACTAAAAAATCATTTAAATTCAGATGTCTTATTATTCGTACATAATTATTATAGTAAAAAATTAAAAGATGAAACATTGGCTGAAAAGATAATAAATAATTATACGATTAATAATTCTAAATTAAAATCTACATATTTATTTAAAATTGCTATAAATTATTATAAAAAAGGTGAATTAAACAAGGCATTAAAATATGCAAAAAATTCAATAAATGAAATGCCAATATACTGGAAATCATACGAATTGATCCTAAAATGTTATCACGACTTGAATCAACCAATTAAGGTAGTTCAAACGTTGGACGAGATGAAACAGAAGGGAGAAATTCCAGAAAATTTTTTAATGAAAGTGCATATCATTTTATCCAATTTTCTTAAAGATGCAATAAATTCAAAAGATGATAATAAAATTATATTATATAATATTTCATCTGTTCTTATATTAGGTGATTCATTAGTCAATAATATTAAAAAACTTAAAGATAATTCCACTAGTGAGGATATTAAATTATTATTTGAACATATTGAAATAATTTCTGAGTGTGAAATTTTATTACTCCAAGCAGACGAAAATTTTGATAAAACTGAATTTCAAAACAAAATAAATAAATCGATAGAAATTGCAGAAAAATTGAATGATGTAATTACTAAAAAACTTTTGAAGTTTAATTCATGTTTTTATGAATTAATTTTATGTTTGAATAATCCAGTTGATTTGGAATTATCATTAAATAATTTATCAAAATATATTATTAATAAGGAAGAAATAGATAAATTTGTAATTGAAGTTCCTGCTCAACTTATTGAAATGTTAATGTTAAACTATAAGCAAAAAGTAAGAATTATTTTTCAACTTCTGATAGATTCTCTTGATGAGATAAAAGAAAATATTGATGTTTTAAATATATTAAAATTATTTTCACAATTAAATATAGAATTAAATGGTATTACTGAAGAATCTATTACCTTTGATGCAATTGTTACATATTATCAAGGTGATTATAAGGTAGCTGCTGAATTAGCTGAAATTGCATTGGGAAATAACCCCAGAAACAAAGTCATGTTACTTTTGAAATGTGATTCAGAATATAATCAAGAGGAATATGAAAAAGCATTAGAAACATCAAATCTTTATATTGAAATAAATGGAAGAGATATTCAATGTGACAATAGACAAATTAATATATACAAAAAATTAAATCGTTTTGAAAAGTCCAAAGAAATAGAGCAAAGTGTTGAAAATTTATTAATAAATTTTGAAATGAAAAATTCAGAAAATCAAAATGAGTAGAATTACTATGGATTATAATAAAATGCAAAATCATTTTATAAAAATAAAAAAATTATTAAATAAAAATGATAAGAATTCTATCATATTAATATGTACAATAATCATATTAATATGTACAATAATTGGTACTTTTATTGGTTTATTATCATTTTTTGGAATATTTCCTATTATTTCAGAAGATTATAAGGAATCTGTCATAATGATAGACAGAGATTATCATCATATAGGGGATGTAAATAGATCATTTTTTGCCAAACCAGAAACTGAAGGGGTTGAATATAGTAATACTTTTATATTGAATCATTTAGGTGATAAAATGTTTATTTCAATTTCAGCACAGCATGTAGATCCAGATTTAGATAAATCACCGATTTATATATATTTGAATGACCAATTTGTTGATTATTTAAATAACTATTATGATGAAGAATCAATTGAATTTAAAACTATAGAAATAGAAGTTGATAATTCATATTTTCATCGAGGACAAAATAAAATATCCATAATTTCTGCCGAGGAAAAATTTAAAGTCCAAGATTATTATACTTTAGAAAATGGTAGTATAATTTATGAATATTATATTTCAAATATTGATGATATTTGTTTTAAAGATCTAAAAATTTTAAATATGGATTATATTTAAAGTATGACATTATTAGGTATAATTTCGGATGTACATGCAAATTCAATCGCATTAATTTCTGTTTTATTTGAATTAAGAAGAGCTAAAGTTGATATGATTATTTCAGCTGGAGATATTATTGGCTATAATCCATATCCTAATGAAACAATTAAATTATTTCAATATTTTTGTATTCAATCAATATATGGTAATCATGATAAAGCTGCAATAACTAGAGATACATCATCATTTAATTCATATGCAAAAAAATCAATGGAGTGGACAATTAATGAATTGTTTCCTCAGAATTTAGAGTATTTAAAATCGCTTAAATCTAAAAAAAATTTTTATATTGATGGAATTAAAATATTAATTGTTCATGGTAGTCCTCATAATGAAAATGAATATATTTACCCTGAAAATATCTTATTGCCGAACATATTATTAGATAATAATGCAGATATTATAATTTTAGGACATACACATATTCAGTTTTCAGTAAAATTTGATGAAGGTATTATTATTAATCCTGGTTCAGTTGGCCAACCAAGAGATCGTAATCCTTTTGCAGCTTATGCAATTTTTGACACAAAATCAAAACAGTTTGCATTAAATAGAGTGGAATATAACCTTGATAAAGTAATAAAAGCTATCAAAAATGCAAAATTACCGGAAGAATTGGGCATCAGATTAAAATTTGGCAGAGGAAAAAAGAACCATAATAATCACTGATTCGAAAAAGTTGTTAGTCAAACCTTTTTATGGTATGATCGTGACTATTTTCCATTTTTTATATTCTAATCACAATCCTATTCTCAACCACATCGAACTTTAGCATATCCCCCACCTTCAAATCAAAATAAGCCCTTATCTTAGGTGGAATGAACACATGCTGCAGTAAAGGCCTGGATCTGTGTGCCATTATTGATTGTTGTGCATCAGACTATAATTCAGATGGGAACCTTTATAAGATGAACAGGATAAAAAGTGAATTAACATGAAACTTTCAGACAGCCCGGTGGCAGAAAAAAGCGATGCTCCTGAAGTGATCGATACCACATTCGACCGTGATATCAGGGATATCCTCTCA
>JAIOSH010000081.1 GCA_021107685.1 Bacteroidales bacterium
ACATCACACAAATCGACCTTCCGACAAAGCAAAACTCAGGACTGATACACGCCCAAAAAATATTGAAAAATATCAAAGGAATTGATTTTGTTATTCTTGATGAAAATGATATTATCAGGCATAAATTGGTAACAAAAATAGTTGCTGCTTATGGGAAGGATGCGGGGAAACGCTAATAAACAACCATTCAATTCTAAATAAATAATCATTTAATTCTAAAGTTTTATATTAATTTTATATTTTTGTAAAAATATCTTTTAATTAAAGAATACATATTTACTCACTATTAATTGTTTTTATAAATATTGTACGAAATTTATGATTGGATTATTTTTACAAATAAATTGCCAACAATGCTAATAGCTTAATTTTTTATATCTTTGGTATTATTAATAATATAAAAAAATGAATTTGCTAAATAATATTAGAATAAAGAACTTTAGGGGATTTGACGACCTACAAATAGAAGGATTTAATAAAATCAATCTATTTATTGGTCGAAATAATTCAGGTAAATCATCTGTACTTGAAGCAATTTTTTTATTGATAGGCATGTCTAATCCTTTATTGCCAAACACTCTTAATCGTTTAAGAGGATTAAATATCAAAAATGCTGATGAATTTAAGTATTTATTTCATAAGCTAAAATTTAATAATAATCCTGAATTTGAATGTTCATTTTCTGATACATCAATTAGAAAATTAAAACTAAATCCGATTTACAAGAAAACAACTGGATCAGAAGGACATAATACTAAAAAAACGACTGATGATTTCTCTATTGATGCTTCAACGGCACTTTCAAAAGTTACAGGATTAGAACTTGAGTTTTCTTTGAAGCATAGGCATAATTCGAAAAAGCCATATAAAAGCTCAATGACGTTTAATCCACCTGAAATAATTCAAGAACTTAACAAAACGTATAAAGAAGAATCACATGCTGTATATATTACTGGTAATAGTAATGAAACAAATGCCCTTTACAGATATTCTGAAATTGTAAAAAGAAAAAGGGGGGAAATTATTTTAGAAGCTTTAAGAAAAATAGATTCGAAAATTGAATCTATTCAAGCTCTTCCAGATGGAATTTTTTTTAGTTATAAAGATATAGAAGAATTAATTCCGATTCATATAGCAGGAGATGGAGTTCGTAAATATATAAATATTGTTACAACTATTGCAGAAAAGGAAAACAGTATCGTTTTAATTGATGAGATAGAAAATGGATTACACTATTCTGCTCATAAATCACTTTGGGAAAGCATAATTACTATTTCAAAGGAATTTAATATTCAATTATTTATTACCTCGCATAGCATTGAAACCTTGAAATGTCTAAAAGAACTATTAGAAGAATCAAAATACAAAAATTATCAAGATAAATTAAGTGTTTTCAAAATTTCCCATACGAAGAAATCAGGAATAAAAACCTATAAATATTCTTATAAAGGTTTTAGAGACGCAATTGAAACAGAAACTGAAATTAGATAGTATTGACATGAAGGTTAGAATATTTGTTGAAGGTATAGCAGATACTAAATTTTTAAAAGATTATATCTCTTATAAATATAATATCCAATTAGAAAAAGAGGACATAATAGAAACCGATGGATGGACAAATATTTATTCTAATGATAATAGTGAGCTAATTAAGAATAAGATGGCTCAGAACACAGATGATGATGGAGTCAATTTATTAATATTTGATGCCGACAATAATTTTAGTGAAAGATTGAAAAATATTGCATCTTGGAGGCAAAAAACAAATCTTAATTTTGAAATATTTTTATGGCCAAATAATTCGGATGCAGGAGACATAGAAACTGTTTTGGAAAATATTATTAATACAGATAATACTCCAATATTTAATTGTTGGAAAAATTACGAAATATGTCTCCGCTCTAAATCAATTAAAGGGAGAACAAATCCATTAACTACACCAGCTAAAAAAACAAAAATTTATGGTTATTTAGAAGCCTTATTGGGTGAAACAAAGTCTCAAAAACAAAGAATCAAGGAAAGAAATAGAAATTACAAAAATACAGAATTCTGGGATTTGGATTCAGGGTATTTGAATGCTCTGAATGCTTTCTTAGATAAACATTTTTCTTAATAATTACAAGTGGTAATATACTATATTACAAAAAACTTTGAAGTATAAATTTAAGATAATTTTTCATAAATGACTTTAATTTGCATCAAGTGTCTTAATTACAATGTTTTTTAATTAAATCATATGCATCTGGATGTCCTAATTCACCTGCTTTTGATAAATCCAAACATGCTGCATTTATATCATTCAAATAATACTTACACATTCCTCTTGCTAAATAAGCAACCCTAACTTCAATATTTAATTCAATTGCTTTGCTAAGATCAATAATTGCTCCATGATAATCTTTCAGAGAGTATTTATTTATACCCCTATTAAAATAAGCCATATTATAATCAGAATTATTATCATATTCAATGGTTTTATTATAATCTTGAATAGCCCCTCTATAATCTTCCATCTTATGTTTACTTTGACCTCTATAAAAATAAGCATCGATACAATTAGGGTGTTGTTCAATGATTTTGCTAAAATCTTGTATAGATTCTCTATAGTTGCCTATACTAAATTTACATAAACCTCGATAATAATATAATATACCTTGTTCAGGATTTAACTCAATAGCTTTTGTATAATCTGATATTGCAAGTGAATATTCCTTCAATTCCACCGAACAATCTCCCATTTTACTATAAATATCCTTTAAATACTCCAGGTTGTTTTTTATACTATTTTCAAAATCGTCTCTTGCACCACGAAAATCATTCATTTCAAATTTACAATCACCTCTGTCTTTATAATTAAAAGCCTTATTATCAGTATATTCTAATCCTTTTGTAAATGCAATTATTGCTTTTTTATATTCATAAAAATAACAATATCCTTGTCCTAATTCATGATAAATATTACCATCTTCATAATTTCTTGAAATAAATTCATTAGATAATGCTATTCTTTCCAAAGCTATTTTTTCCAAAGCTATACTGTCATTACTTGCAGTACATATGTATATCAATCCAAGGTAGAATGAGCTCCTCTTTAAATCTTCTAATTCATATTTTGATATTTTAGCTTTATACTTTTCATAGTCAAATTCTTGACAAAATGAAGTAGAAGTAATAGTAAAAAATAATATCAGAATAATATAGTTGTTTATACAAAAGTTAGATTTTGTTATTTGAAATTTGATTTTATTTAACAAACAGCTCATAGTTTTTTCTTTTAATTTATTAATATTCCTAAGGTGGTTACAATAAACAAATAATAATCGGTATCTATTCAACAACAAAAATAAGAAAAAAATTCTAATCTTTTTTAACAATAAATTGATGTTGTTAATAAAGTGTTAATTTACTAGATGACACTTATTTGTAGTAATGAATAATTATTTTTTCTATTGAAAATTTTATATACTTTTGAATATCAAATAAAACACTATTACAGTTAGTAGCAATGGCAAAAATAGAAAACAGTAAAATAAAAAAATGTAACCTTTGTCAACAAGAAAAAAAGTTGATAACAAAATCACATATAATACCAGAATTTTTCTACAGAGAAGCAGGAGTTTATAATGAAAAGCATTATATGTACAAAATCGAGACTCAAAGATATTTAAGAACTGGGGAAGTATCATACGTTCCTACAGGTGAATATGAAAGTGAGATACTTTGTGAAGATTGTGACAATAATAGAATTGGAGAACTTGAAACATATGGAAGTAAAGTTCTATATGGCGGATTATCACCAGAGAAAAATATCAAATTCACAAACTATAGAAACCCTTTTGATGGATTTGAATATACTATTTTTGAGAATGTAGATTATAAACAGTTTAAACTTTTTCTTTTATCATTACTATGGCGAGCAGCAATTTCAAAAAGAAAAACATTTAAAGAAGCCCAAATTTCAATAAAAAATGAAGAAAAATTGCGTAAAATGATTTTTACTAGAGATGCTGGAGAAATCAATAATTTTCCTATCGTAATATTAAGTTATTTAAGAGATAATGCAGCACCAACTGATTTAATTGCTCAGCCAATAAAATCCTCAACAATAGACAAAGATTTAATAACTATGATGCTTGCAGGATTTGTTTTTGTTTTTAATATTACAAATAACTATAAAGAAATTAGCGAGATTAAAGATGTGACTATAACCCCAGAAGGAAAATTTACAGTTCTACATATACCTAAAGGAAAAACTTTAAATTTTATTCTAAAATATGCTAACCTCAAATAACCAAAGCTGCTATTCGAGATACTGTGTAAAAACTAAATATATTTTGCATTAATTTTCAATAAAATTAATTTAACAAGTATTCATTTTGAGCCTAATCCTTACTAATATTTTGAATTTTGTAGAACAGGCAGTATTATACCCGTTCAGGTACATTATTTATATTATTTATCATTTTTTACCCGTAAGGGTATATATTGACATCAGTTTTTTGCCAAAAGAAATGAAACAAAAATATCACGAAATAATTGAATGATTATTTTTCTAACAAATTTAGTAATTTTGGTCGTATCTCAGGTAAAGGTAAAATATTTGGAAAATGTTGTCTAATACGTTAACTTTGCAAAAGGAAATTTGGTTGTTCTTGGAAATGCCTTTC
>JAIOSH010000085.1 GCA_021107685.1 Bacteroidales bacterium
AGTTCACCAGTGCTTACCGACCTTGTTTATGAACGACCTTTTAAAAACGGCATTGTAAACAATACTATAGGTATATATATATTTAATTCTTCTATATACCTTAATAACGGTTATAATGATATATACAATGACCCTGCCCAAGGATATTATATGCAATTAATCAGTACAGGCACCCCCACAACCATCTATGCTGCAAACAATTATTGGGGTACAACTAATATTGGAACCATTATGAATCATCTTGACAGACCAAGATATTACAGCATTGAACCAATTCTCAATTCACCACAATCCTCTTATCAATCACCTTATAGTGTAGAATATGAAATGCTTAAATCTGCTTATATATATCTTAATAATGAAGAATATCAAGATGCTGAAAGTACATTTAAGTATCTTATAGAAAATTATCCTGAAACATCGGAAGCATACTTGTCTGTTTCGGGCTTGTATGATTGTTATAAGCAGTCAAATGGAAACTTGAATAATTATGAAAATTATATAATTGATCTATATCGGAGTTCAACAACAATTATTTCCCGAAAATTATTATACAGCTACCTTAACCTGTGCAAACGCGAAAAAGGCGAATACAGCGAAGCCATAGAAAACTACGAATCCATATTATTGAATAACCCTTCATATATTGATTCTTGCTATGCTGTGATAGATATCAGAAATACATACCGCGAAGCAGGTAAATATAAATCGTCTTCAAGTTTATTGTCTGATTTAATTCCACAATCAGATGCTGCAAATGTTAGGAATATTATTGATATATTATCATCACTGAAAGATGAAGAATTGCAGCCCCAACTTACAAAGAAAACACTAAAGCTTTCATTGGGTCAAAATCATCCTGACCCATTCAAACAGAGCACCATTATTGACTTTTCAATCCCGTACAAGGCAGATGTTGTAATTAAAGTTAATAATGTGCTTGAAAAAGAAGTTGCAAACATAGCTATGGGTATTTTAGATAAAGGAACACATAAGGTTGAATTTTCACCCATAAATCTCAAAAGCGGTATTTATTTCTATTCGCTCCATATTAACGGTGAAACTGTAGAAATAAAGAAAATGAGAAAGGTGGATTAAGTAGAGTCCGTCTATAAAGTCCATCTTGAGAAATATTTTAGATTTTAGAATTTAGATTTAAGAATTAATATATTGAAGATTAATAAGTTGATAACAAATCGAAAATCATAAATCGAAAATCAAAAATTATAATGTAAAAACATTGACTTTATGGACAAACACTATTTAGACGGGTCTATCTTACTGTCTTATATTTTTTTAAAATTTCATCAACTTTATTTTTATAGCAATTGTTTCTTTTTGAAATTTCTTCAAACTGCAAAAGAGCTTTTTCATTCATATTTAAAGACAAATAACACAGGGCAAGATACCATTCAGCCTGCTGAATGTATAACAGATCGTTTTGTTCAATAATATATTGAAATGATTCAATGGCTTTATTAAATTTTTGGGTTTCCATATATGATATTCCCAAATAAAGATGCGAAGCAGTATTATTATTATTTTTCTCAACTAAGCGGCTAAAAAGTTTAATTGCATTTTGATAATCCTTTTGACTATATTTATGAATTGCATCGGAATAAATTTTATATGAGTGGTCATTAATTTCGGAACGAACACCTGCTATTGTTAAATAGGGTTCATAATACATACTAAAAAGTTCTTCATTAGTATAAATTTTATTATTATTATAGAAATAAAAGAAACATCCGATTATTAATAATATAATTGCTGCTCCGGCAAAATATAAAAGTTTAAAATTATGAATTATATTTTTTATTGGTCTTGATTTTTCAAGTATCATAATTTTGTGAATATTTTCTAATCTTTCTCTGAAAATAAAGATGTCTTCCTGAATAATGGCTTTGTCTATCATTTGATGCAAATTGAATTCATTGACAAGATCCTTATTGGTTTTTAATTCATTTTCAAACCAAATTAAATCATCACCAAATAATTCTCCTATTTGATATTTTTCAATTAATTCGTCGATGTTTAATTTATTTTCCATCTTTTATTAATTCTAAATAAGCCTGGTCATTTTTAATATTCTTCAATAATAACAATTTACATTTGAATTTTCGTTTTCTTGCCTGACTTTCATTCTTATATCCCATTATATTTGCAATTTCTTTAAATGACATTTTTTTTAAAAATAAAATTAAAATCTGTCTGCATTCATCTTCTAATTTATCAAAATTTCGTTTAAAAATTTTATATTTAAAGTTCAATATATACTCAAGGTCAACATCAATTTCATTTTCAATTGTAATAAATTTTTCATTATCAATAAATTCTTCTTTCCTTATCTTTTTTTTATATAATTGACCCAACCAAAGATTTCTGCAAATTGAGTATAAATATGTTTTAAAAGAACAACTTAGATAAAACTCATTTTTTTTGATCAAGTTATAAATAATGATAAAAGCTTCCTGGTATATATCCTTTGCATCATAATCATTACCTTTATTATTATTAACAAGGGTTTTTATCATTGGATAATATTTTTTATAAAATTTTTCTAAAAAAACATTATCGTTTTTACGAAAACCCTCTATTATTTTTTTTTTCAGTGTAAAAAATCACTTTCTATATATTTATACTATTTTATATATAAACGTTCCCTAAAATAAAAAAATTTTATATTTTAATGTTATTGTATAAAATTTTTAACTTGATTAATTCACAAATATAGCTGGTTTTATAATTTTTTATTTATGAATTATTCTGATGAATTAAATTTACTTTAATTTTTTATAAATCAAGTATGAATACGCAAAAGTAGTTTTGTCATCAGGTTCAAAATTTACTTGCTCAATCAATTTCCATTCATTAATATCAATCTCCGGAAAAAACACATCTCCTTCAAATGATTTATGAACTTTAGTTAAATAAAGTTTATTGGCATATTTAAGAAACTGCTTATAAATAGAACCACCGCCAATAATAAAAATTTCTTTATTATCATCGCTTTTATCTAATGCGTCTTCAATGGAATATGCCATAATGCAATCCTCAAATCTATCATTAATATCGTCGGTAATAACAATATTGGTTCTATTGGGTAATGCACCATTTGGCAATGAGTCAAAAGTTTTCTTGCCCATTATTACAATATGTCCTGTTGTTAATTTTTTAAATCTTTTTAAATCATCGGAAATATGCCATAATAATTTATTGTCTTTTCCAATAGCATTATTTTCTGCAACTGCTACTATTATTGAAATGTTTTTCATATTTTATTGATAAAAATTAGAATTTAAGAACTTTCAAATTATACAGAAATTTCTCCTTTAATATGCGGTTGTGCATTATAATTTTCAAGTGTAAAGTCCTCAAATTTAAAATCAAATATATTATTAATTTCGGGATTAATTTTCATTACCGGTAATTTGTAAGGTTCTCTTGTTAATTGTAATTTAACTTGCTCAATATGATTAAGATAAATATGAGCATCACCTAATGTGTGAATAAAATCTCCCGGTTTCAGACCTGTTACTTGGGCAATCATCATAGTAAGTAAAGAATATGATGCAATATTAAAAGGCACACCGAGAAAGATATCACAGCTTCGTTGGTAAAGCTGACAGGATAACCTACCGTTTACTACATAAAACTGGAAAAGAATATGACAGGGTGGCAAAGCCATTAAATCCAGTTCTCCTACATTCCATGAATTAATAATATGTCTTCTTGAATCCGGATTTTTTTTAATAGATTCAATAACCTGAGATATCTGGTCAATATGCTTGTCATCAGGTGTTTGCCACGAACGCCATTGATAACCGTAAATATGCCCTAAATCTCCGTTTTTATCTGCCCATTCATTCCAAATCCTGACTTTATTATTATTTAGATATTTAATGTTTGTATCTCCCGATAGAAACCATAGCAATTCGTGAATAATAGAGCGTAAATGCAATTTTTTTGTTGTTAAAACAGGAAAACCTTCTTCTAAATTAAACCTCATTTGGTAACCAAAAACACTTTTGGTTCCTGTTCCTGTTCTATCATTTTTTTTTGTTCCATTATTCAGAACATGTTGTAATAGATCTAAATATTGCTTCATTAAAAAATATATTAATTTCAACTCTTGATTAGCATTATTAGGCATTATATATTTATGAAACATATTGCCATCAGCCTTACTATCAGTTTATATAAGTTTTGCTTAAATCACTATCATATATAACATAACGCAGCAAAGCTGCAAACAAATTGATTTAAGAACACCGATGTTCGATATTTAATTTATTGTTCGTTTTTTTCTTGACTTGAAGATAAGGTATAACTTATAACGTGTAACATTCTCAAGCATATCCTTTCAAAATACTGATGTTCCTTTCAATTTATTCCAACTCATAAACATCCCAATTTTCATCTATCCAAAGTCCAATAATTTTAACATTATGATTCCATGTGCTTATAGTTTTTATTGATTCTTTTGTTTGTGTAATGTGAGTTTCCTTATCAACAGGGTTTCCCGCACAATCATCATGAGAGACCATTGCTATAAGTTTGGAGCCATGTTTAATTACTGAAATATCAACTCTTTCCTTAATAGATTCAATCTTAAATTTATTTTCACCTTCTGCTAAGATCTTATCGGGACCTGGTTCGGTTATCATATCTATATAGTCAATATTATATTTTTTTTTCATATAATTAATAACAGGTTCCTGAACTCTTCCATCCATGCAATTAATTGCCGTTACAAATTTTTTCATAAATAATTTTTTTAATTAATTAATATTTTATCCTAATATCATCCCTACAATAGTAGCCGAAAATAATGAAGCTATAGTACCTCCTAATAAAGCTTTCATTCCAAATCGCGACAATAATACTCTTTGATTCGGAGCAAGCGAACCAATGCCACCGATTTGAATACCTATTGAAGCAAAATTGGCAAAACCGCAAAGCATATATGTTGCCATAATAATTGATTTTGGCTGTGCAAAAGCACCGGCTTCTTTTAATTCAGCTAAACTGACATAACCGATAAATTCGGTCATAATAATTTTTTCTCCTAATAACCTTCCGACTAAAGTTATGTCTTCTGAACAAACACCAATAACCCACATAACAGGTGCAAAAATATATCCCAGGATAAATTGTAATGATAATTCCGAAAACTGACCATTAGTGGCTTCAGCAATAATTGGGTTCAGATTTGTCCAATTGCCAATTTTTAACATAATAAAATTAAACATGGCAATAAATGCTATAAATGCTAACAACATACCTGCAACATTAACAGCTAATTTTATTCCTTCGGAAGTGCCGTTGGATATGGCATCTAAAACATTACTTCCAATTTTATCTTTGGTAATTTCTAATGTTTTATCAATATTTTCAGTTTGAGGCATTAATATTTTGGAAACAACAACTGCTCCCGGGGCAGCCATAACAGAAGCTGTTAATAAATGTTTTGCAAATAATAAACGCTGCACAGGGTCATCTCCGCCCAAAAAACTAACATAAGCGGCTAAAACTCCACCGGCTATAGTTGCCATTCCTCCTGTCATTACGAGTAATATCTCCGAACGATTCATTTTTGGCAAATATGCCTTTATCATTAGTGGTGATTCTGTTTGTCCTAAAAAAATATTTCCTGCAACTGAAAGGCTTTCAGCTCCCGACAACTTCATTACTTTACTCATTAACCAGGCTAATCCCCATACAATTTTTTGTATTACACCTAAATAAAATAAAAGACTCATTAAAGCCGAAAAGAAAATTATAGTGGGTAAAACCTGAAAGGCAAAAATAAAACCATAAGATTCAATATTCAATAAATTTCCTAAAAGAAACTCACTCCCTGCTTTTGTAAAATCAAGTATTACAACAAATATTTTACCTATTATTTCAAAAAATGCTTTAATAAAAGGTACGTACAAAACACTGATTGCAAGAACTACCTGGATAAAAAGACCGGTAATAACTACCCTCCACGAAATTGCTTTTCGATTACCGCTGAAAATAAAGGCAATCAGTACTAAAACAATCATACCTAAAAGTCCTTTTAATAAAGTAATAATATTAAAACCTGAACCTAATTTTGATGGGATTATTTTTGATGCTGTATTTACCAATTTAATATCTTTTTCTGCATCATATACAGAAGATTCTATAATGGAATCAATACTTCCGATATTTACTTCAGAAGTATCATTTGATTTTATTGTTTGTTCGGAAGGATTATTTTGGCTATAAACGGAAAATGTGTTAAAAATAAATACAAATATTATAAATATAAATGTAATGCGATTTTTCATAAAAAGAAATTAATATATATTCTATTGCTTTGTAAAAGTTTGTTAAAAAAAAAACAAAAATTTAACGATTAATTAATATTTTAATAATACCTAAGCTATTATTAAGTTATAAGGCATATCTTCATGAAACATATTGCTATCAGTTTATATGAGTTTTATTTGTATCACTACTCGCATATAACGTTTTACATTATAACATTTAACTCTTTTTATATTTGTTTGTAACATTGAGCTACGTTAGGGATTATTTGTTTGAAAGAAATATTGTACTATTATCTTATATAATTTTGTTTTTTAGCAAACTCTTTTCTAAGTCAGAAGACCGAAGTCGGAAGAGATTTTACTTCGGACTTCTCACTTCGGACTTCCAACTTCCAACTTGCCCCTTTAGGGCGTTATATTATTTTTTTTTACGCCTGTTTATTTCGTCTCTTATCTGTGAGGCTTTTTCATACTCTTCTTTTTCAATAGCCTTTTGAATCAATTCTTTTAATTCAGTCATGGTATATTGTTCAAATTTATTTTCACCGGTTTCTTCTTTATGTATTTTAGTCGCTTTATGAGGGCTTTTTACTTTTTCATCAATAATAATTCCTGCAGCAGACAATATTTTTTCATAAGTAAATATTGGACAACGAAATCTAATAGCTAATGCAACAGCATCAGAGGTTCGAGCATCAATATTATATTCATTTTTTCCATCAAAACAAATTAATTGGGCATGAAATACTCCTTCAATAAATTTATTTATAATAACTTCTTTAATATTTATATTAAAAGTCTTGGCAAAACTTTTAAATAAATCATGTGTTAAAGGTCTTGAAGGTTTCATTCTTTCTAGTTCAATTGCAATTGATTGAGCTTCAAATCCTCCTATTATTATTGGCAATCTTCTTTTACCTCCTATCTCTCCTAATATCAGTGCATAAGCTCCACTTTGCGATTGACTGTATGATAAGCCAATTATTTCAAGTTTTATTTTATACATTATAATTTATTAGATATATTATATTTAAATTAAAAAAAAGATAAAAGTATTAATTATTTATTATTAATAAACCTTTTCATTTAATATTTATTATATTTTTTCAACACTTAATATAAAATAATTATTGCATTTATAAAAATACTTTTTACTTTTGTCAACCTTAATTAATTAACTAAAATATTTAGATATATGAAAAAATTTTTAACAATTTTGGCGGTTTTATTACTGCCTGTGTTCACTTTTGCAAGTGAAGCAGATTTACCGATTCCTGATTTAAAACTAAGTTATTTTGAAACATTCGGTATGAATGGATGGACGTTATTATTGATTGGTATCATCATCATTTTTATTGGAATGCTTTTCGGATTATGGCAATACATAAGTATTAAAAAAATTCCTGTTCATAAATCAATGTTAAATATTTCAAACACTATTTATGAAACTTGTAAAACATATTTATTACAGCAGGGAAAGTTTTTAATAATACTTTTTTTAATTATTGCAGTTGCCATTTTATATTATTTTCTTGGATTAGCAGATCTTAAATTACCAAAAGTATTATTAATATTATTATGGACTGTAATAGGAATATTAGGTTCTTATGGCGTTGCATGGTTTGGGATAAGGATTAATACTTTGGCAAATAGCCGTACGTCTTTTGCAGCTTTAAAGCAAAAACCGTTTAATGTTATGTCAATTCCAATGCAGTCGGGTATGAGCGTAGGATTGCTTTTGGTTTGTGTTGAGTTGATTATGATGATAATCATTCTTTTATATGTACCTGGTGAAAGTGCCGGTGCATGTTTTATTGGGTTTGCCATTGGTGAATCTCTTGCAGCAAGTGCATTGAGAATTGCCGGTGGGATTTTTACAAAAATAGCTGATGTTGGTGCCGACCTTATGAAAATCGTTTTTAACCTACCTGAAGATGACCCACGAAATCCAGGTGTAATTGCCGATTGTACCGGCGATAATGCAGGCGACAGCGTAGGACCAACTGCCGACGGTTTTGAAACTTATGGCGTAACAGGAGTTGCCCTGATTGCATTTATTGTTCTATCTATTGATTTTAATTTTTTAAATATTTTTCCAACTGA
>JAIOSH010000052.1 GCA_021107685.1 Bacteroidales bacterium
CTAAATTATCAGCATGTGAAATACAATAACCCCAAACTTGATTATTTTTGATAAAATTTTCCGCCTCTTTTATAACTAAATTCCTGCTTTGCTTTTCGCTGAAAGGTTTTCCGCATAACTCGGTAGAACCTTCATCATTAACAGTAACAATAGGTTTTAAATTTAAAAGATTAGCTATAAATCCTTTCATTGGATTTACCCGACCGCTTTTTACCATATATTTTATAGTTTTAGAACTGGCAAGTAATTTTGTTTTGGAAATCCAGGTATCGATATTATTTACAATTTTATCATGTGAATCACCGTTTTCAATACATTTTGCTGCTCTTATAACCATTAATCCAAGCGCACCTGAAAGTCTGTTTGAACTTAATACGGAAATTTTATTATTTTGTCGTTCTTTTACAGCATAAGCGGCTTTATTGCTGTTCGACCATGTTCCGCTCATTTTCTTGCTGATATGAATACCTATTATGGAATCATAATGAGTGGAAAGATATGTATATTTATTTGTAAAATCATTATAAGTTGGTTGTGCTGTTGAAGGGTAATCTTTTGATTTTTTTAAAAGATTGTAAAACTGTTCAGGTTTAATAGTAACACTGTCAAGGTAAAAATCTCTGCCAAAATGAACACTAAGAGGGACAATATGAATTTGATATTTTTCAATTAAATCCTGTGGCAGGTCAGAAGTCGAATCACTAAGTAAAGCAATATTCCATTTCCTGTGATGAACAATTTGGTTTTGCATTACCATATCATCAACTTTTTTATAAGTGATATTACCAAAATCTTTTATTACTGAAAATAATTCAGCAGGTTTATCAGTATGAATATGGACACGTAATTTTTTTGGTGAGCCTGCAACCACTAAAGAATCACCAAAGTCTTTAATGGCATTAATCAAATCCGTTTTATTATCTTTATTGCTTTTTTCAAATAATATCAGCGCTTCTGTGCAATAACGATATGTAATAACATCATCCTCTACGTGCGATATTGCATCAATATCTTTTATTTTAACAACATTTCTTGCAGTAACAATTTTTTTTAATTCACCATGTTTGAAAAAATCGATCATACCTTCAAGAAAAACAACAAAACCTTTTGCACCTGCATCCACTACATTTGCTTTTGCAAGTATTTCAAGTTTTTTCGGTGTTTCCAGTAAAGATTCTTTTGCTTTATGTAAGGAACTTATAATTAAATTATTAAAATCGTCAATTTTGTCTTTTAAGGTATAAATATATTCTGCCCAATCCTTCATTACAGTTATCATAGTTCCCTCTACGGGGTTAGCAATTGCTTCATAGGCATAATCTACTGATTTTTGCAAAATATTGGCAAAACTATTAACATTAATATTTTTTTCATTTTCAATTTCATTACTAAAACCATATAGAAATTGAGCAAAAATAATTCCTGAATTTCCTCTTGCACCTGTTAAAGCAGCATCTGCTATTGCTATTGCGGTTTGTTTTAAATTATCGGTAGGAATGGAAGTATCAATAATTGACCTCATTGTAGAAGCCAGGTTTGTTCCTGTATCTGCATCTGCAACGGGAAATACATTAATCTTATTTAATAATTTCTGATGAGCAAATATTCGTTGAGCACCAGCTAAGAAACTATAATAAAATCGTTTTCCATCAAGTTCTTTGGTGTTAATATTCACGATATATTTTTTTTGAATTATTCAGATAATTACAGCTAATGAATTACAAAGATAATAAATCTAAACAAATTCAAATTTTAGAAATTTTTTAAAACACGTATAAAATCAATATTTAACAATTGCTAATTTGTTTACAGCAGTTTTTCCACCCGCATTGATACTATATAAATATACCCCTGTTCCAAGCTTGTTCCCATTTCTATCTGTTCCATCCCAGATGTATTGATAAGTGTCTGATTGCAGTTCCTCTCTTACAATTGTATTAACACATTTTCCTTTGATATCAAATATCTTTACTACCACATAGCATTTTTCATTAATATAGAAAGAAATTGTAGTTTTGTTCCTAAAAGGATTCGGGGCATTTGAAAAATTTAATTCAATGCCGGGAAATGTGGTATTTTCATCAATACCTACCGGTCCATAAATCAATATTTCTTTTTCATAATTAAGCCAGGCTGTATCTTCCCATACTTGCCAGGTTTTCTTAATCAAATTCCGGGATTCATCATAAATTTTATAATATTTATCTTTGTTATTCCAAGCACTGTCTCCCCAGATTTCATAAATTTCTTCGGTTTCTTCGTAGTTAGCAAAATACGAAAACGTCCAATGACTATAATTAATCCATTGATATTCTATCCATTTCTGCATTAATTTTTCAGTAATATATTCATTATCGTCATAATAGGAGTGTTCAATTTTATCGTCTTTCCATATTCCATTTTCCCAATTCTGGTCTAATTGTTCAATTAAAAGCTTATCTTCATACATATAAGTATTTCTGTACGTTGTATCCCAATCATCATCTTTTGGTTCCATTTGTAATGTTTGCGTAAGTTTTCCATCGGGATCATAAGTATAAATATATTTACACCAATATCCTGTTGGCCAATATTGTTTAGATATTTTTTCAATGAGAAAACCAGCATCATCATACGTTAAATCAACATGAGAAATCAATTCAAATCCTCCCGTTGGGGGAAAAAGTATAGAATAATTAGTAACTTCAACAGGCTTTCCGTTTTCATTATTAACAAATTCAGTTTTTCCGAAAATCTCCCATTCATAATTATTAAAACTCATATGCAATGTTTGAATTAAAAATCCTTTGTTATCATATACATTTAACAATTGTCTATCATTGCACCATTCACTGTTTTCCCACTTCAGATAAAAACATTCCAGTAAAATCATATCCTGTATTTGATTGGAATTTTTCTGATTATAACGTTCTGCTATGTTAACAATTTATTGTTGAAAAAATTATTGAATTGATAAAAAAAGTGTCATTGAAATTTGTCAATTTGTTATCGCAGAATAACTAAACGACAAAAATCAATGACAC
>JAIOSH010000073.1 GCA_021107685.1 Bacteroidales bacterium
CTCCTATCATACCCCAAACTCCTGTTCCTATTTCTTTGTGTCCTAATAAGCCTCCATAAGCCTGATCTACTCCGGTTGTGAAATTGTATGTATAAACACCCCCGGTTTCTGTTACAGCATTTGCTGACATTACTCCAAGATGATTTCTGTGCCAAATTACCACAAATAAATTATTGGTTATTGTATTGGCGAATTGCAATACACTGCTACCATCCAGACCGACAATTGAACCGTCATTTAATATGAAAGCAGCCTGTTGAGCAATGATGGAATCGGAAGTAGCTGTTGAAGCATCACCTGTAGTTTCTCTAAGATCAATTAATATCCAGTCAACAACATTGATATTTGGAATTGAGGCTACGCTTTCTGTTCCTGCATAATTCCACGGTGAACCGCTATATGGTTGTGAGAGTGGGAGAATGGCGTTCAAATCCGGAGACAAATTTGTTCCGTTAAAAGGGCCTTCGAGAAATACATATAAATCCAAACTAATTTCACTAATGATTGCTGATATACTCCCGTTGAAATAAGTTACATCAATAATATTTAAACCTGAATCAGTAAGCTCGCAGCCTGAATTAAATGTCAGATCGCATGAACTTCCATTATAAATAAACTTCATATCAAACAACTTACCTGAAGTAATATTGGCAAAATTCGGATTATTGGCTGTCCATACAATTCCTATTTGTGTTGGATAAGTCATAGCGTTTGCCTGTACACCGGTAATCTCGGTATGGATATTTTCAAGCCCGATAAAATTTAATACACCGGCATTATATCCAATAAATAGAGTAATGGCACCAACATCTAAAAAATTTGTAACATCAACAGGTATTAATACTTCTTCGCCAGGATTGGCTGTGATATCCGGAATGGTAGCTGTAACAGCAGTTGAAGACAGAGATATTCCTCCATTAAAGTAAGTTACATCCAGCATATCCAATGATAAATTGGATACCTCACATCCTGGTTCAAAAGTTAAATCACTTGTACCTCCGTTATAAACAAATTTTAAATCAAATAGTTTTCCGGAACCAATATTTGCCGGATTTGAACTGGTTGACCATACAATACCAAGTTGTGTAGGGTTGGACATCACATTTGCCTGTACACCGGGAATTTCAAAATTAATATTCTCCAGACTGATGAATGAAAGAACATTTGGATCAAAACTGATAAAAAATGTAATAGCCCCAACATTGTTAAACCCAGTTACATCAACCGGTATCAATATCTCATTTCCAGGGCTTGCAGTCATTGTTGCAATTGTCGCAGTAACTAAAGTAATAGATTGAGAAATACTACCATCAGTATATTCAATTACCAGGGGATTGAGTCCTGAATCAGACACTTCACAAGCCGGGCTAAAAGTTAAATCACTTGTACTTCCGTTATAAACAAATTTTAAATCAAATAATTTCCCTGAAGCGATGTTAGCATAATTTGGATAATTTGCTGTCCAGATAATGCCAACCTGTGTTGGATATGACATGGCATTTGCTTGTACACCTGTTATTTCAGAATGTATGTTTTCAATGCCTACAAATGACAGGACATTTTCATTATATTCGATAAAAAGAGTAATAGCCCCAATATCTGCAAAATTTGTTACATTAACAGGAATTAATACTTCTGTTCCCGGACTTGCAGTTACTTTTCCGATGGATGCTGTAATTGAGCTTGAAACAGGTGTAACGCTCCCGTCAGTATAGGTAACATTGAGAATATTCAAATTAGAATTGATTACTTCACACCCGGGATTAAAAGTTAAATCTGAAGATCCACCATGATAAATAAATTTCAGATCAAACAATTTTCCGGTAGCAATATTGGCTGGAACAAGACTACTCCATGTAATTCCCACCTGTGTCGGATTGCTCATAGCATTGGCATACACGCCTGGTAATTCAGAATGAATATTCTCAAGGCTCACAAATGTCAATACATTGGCATTATATCCTAAGAAAAGAGTGATTGCGCCTATATCGAGAAAGTCAGTTACATCTACGGGCACTAGTATTTCGACACCCGGATTAGCAGTTAAGATACCAATAGAGGCTGTTTGCGTATAAGAAACAGATGATATCAAACTTGTTATTAATAATAATATAATGTATTTCTTTTTCATATTTTTGATTTTTTTTAATATTTTACAAAATTGAATTACAAGCAAATATTTAGAATTATAATAAATCAAAGATCTGTAAATGCAGATTTACTAATTATCATTTTTTTAATTTCTGAAAAATTCATTTCTTTACCGAAAAAATCCAACCTATACAAATAAATCCCCGGAATAACTTTATCTGCATTAAATTTTACAGAATAGGAGCCTTCTATTTTGTATTCATTAACTAAGTCAACGATTTTTCGCCCTGAATAATCAATAACCGATATGTTAACTAATCCAGCACCTGGAACTTCATATTGTATTTGTGCAGTACCTATGAATGGATTCGGAGTATTCTGTTTTAAGTAGCAAGTCGGCTGTGTTAAATTCAAAATATCAGAAAAAGAATTTACATTTAATACCGCATCTTCTGAATAAACAGAGCAAATCCCGTTTGTTACTTCACATAAGTATCGGTACTGGTCCATTAGTAATGATACATTATTGATATGTAATAAAGGTGTATTAACACCTGTATATGTTGAATTTTCGGACAAGCTGATCCATGTATAACCTTCGTCATCACTAACCTTCCATTGGTATCCTATGGTATTGTTTGCTGTAATACTGAAGCTCGCATCGTCACCTGTATTAACTGTAATGCTTGCAGGATGATTGATGATTGATGGAAAAGGACCATACAATACAGCTCCATCGTTTTTTTGAAATAAAATAATTTCAAGGTTTGAGTTTACCAATTCACAACCTTCATTAAAGCTTAGGTTGCAATTATCTGCATGATAATAAAATTTCAAATCAAGTAACTTAGCATTTACAATGTTGGCAGGATTTATACTACTCCATGTTATGCCTACTTGAGTTGTTGGATTTATCATAGCATTTGAATTTAACCCGGGCAGCTCTATATTTGCATTTTCATGATTTATATAAGTAAGTTTACTGGTGTCATACCCAATAAATAAGGTTATAGCAGCAATATTTATAAAGTTAGTTACATCAATTGACACTAATATTTCTTCATCCCCACAGTTTGAGACAGTTTCAATAGTTGCTGTAGCATCCTGCCCAAATATTTGTTGGATGAAGAATAAAATCAATAATGTTAACTTTATTTTTTTCATTATTGCGTCTATGAAAATTTTGTTAATTATTCAAAATATTTGCTGTCATTTATTACTATTTGAATTATTGATAATAAATAACCCGGAGAGAGTACATTAACCCCCTCCGAAGCTATATATTAATTATCGAACGGTCATTTTTTTCATTTTTATGAAATCGGAATTTTCGCCATCAACAACCATCTTGTAAATATAAATACCTGGATTCAAATGCGATCCGTCAAAGGTAACCTGATGTATCCCGGCATCTTGTGTAGAATTAACAATGGTGGAAATGCTATTTCCTAATATATCAGTTATGCTAATAACTACTTTGCCGGTTTCAGGAATAGAATACTCAATTACTGTATTGTTAGAGTATGGATTAGGATAATTATTACCTAAAGAATAAAACAAGTTGGTAGTCTCAAGGGCAGAAGTTTTTAATGTGATATTGTCAATGACCATGGCTTTTGCATCAGCAAATTCACTATTTTTTTCAATGCTGAATAACCAGTCTTGACTTGAAATATCAGATATTGCTTTGACCCTTAGCGTTACAACAGCCTTATCATCTTCAATGAACATAGCATTAGTATTATTCCATGCAATTCTAATCGTTCCGTTATCAATGTTGTATTCCAGTCCTTCTTCGGTAGTTGAAACTCCCAGTATTTCGATCAAATCTTCCGCATACGACATCATTAAAGTTATAGCACCTAATTCAACATTTTGGTTAACTCTGATAGGTAAATCAAATTCCTGGTTCAGGGCAACACTTTTTATTCCATCATTTAATAATGAAATAAATCCGGTGGATTTAGCTCCGGAAGGTACATTTGACCTGTTGACATCACCAAAACATAACCCCATGAAATCATAGGAAACATTAGCACCACTCACGGTTAAAGCAATATTATCAAATGCCCAGTCGCCGGATGGGAATGAAGAAATTAATTGAATTGTACGATATTTTACATACAGTGCATCAGATGCATTAACAGTGCCGCTATTATTTACATCGGCTGCAACCAAAGGAAGATCTATAAGTGTAATAATTCCAATAGTATGCAATTGGATAGCCAAAGCATCTGTAGCATTTATTCCACCAAGTGGTAAACTGCTTGAAACATCAAACGTGTAAATACCATCATCAACATTATTGAATTCATAGTACCCAAACTCATCAGTTACACTTGTACCTACTGTTGCATCATTACCATCTTTCAAAATAATAGAAACACCACCTAATTCAGTACTGTATATATTGTCGTAAGTAAGGTAGCCACTTACTGTGTATCCACCTGTGGGATTTATGGTTACTACATAGTCATCAGTAGTAAACATACATCCTGTTGATATTATAGTCTCCATAACGACAATTGTTCCAACACCAGCCGGACCCCAAAGAACTTCAATTACATTTGTTCCCTGTCCACTTATAAGTGTACCTCCTGTTACAGTCCATGTATATAAGTTGCCTGTTACATTCGGTGTAGAGTAAAATGCCGAACTGTATTCATCAACTGCAACATTACCAGATATAACAGGTTCAGGTACAGGATGTATTGTAACTTCGTAGTATTCAGCTATTGAACAGGTTGTAGTACCATCTGTTACATTTAACCAAATTTCTCCCGGATTCTGATCATAGCCCCAGTCAACTGTTATTTCATTGGTGTTTTGTCCTGATATTATTACTGTTCCGGGACCACCTGTAACTATCCATGTATAATAATAACCTAAGTCAACAGTTCCGTAAACAGCACCGGTTTCACCTTCACAAACATTTTGTGGTCCATAGATTTGGGGCACAGGTGGAAGTGCATCAACTGTAATTGTTACAGTATTTGTATTCAGCACATCACATAAATCGGTAACTTCGCAATAATAGTACATTGTAGTACTTAATGCCGGAGGACAATAAGTTGTATTAGTCTCACCTGTAATAATATTAAAAGTAGAATTATCTATAGATGAATACCACTGGTATGTGTATGTTCCTTCTCCACCATTGGGTGCAGTTACAAAGTTTAAACAATTCGGCGTAAAGGTTGCACAGATTGTTTGATCGTCACCTATGCTTCCAGCCAGGAATTCATCATACACTGTAATAGTAATACTATTGGTTGTTATTGGTCCGCATCCTGCACCATCATCTACTATTAACTGGTAATATGTAGTTACTGTTAGTGCCCCCGGCTGATATGTAGCATTGGTAGCACCTGAAATATTCGACCAAGTCGTACCATCAGGTGAATCCATCCATTGGTATGAATAAGTTCCTTCACCACCGCTTACAGTAGAAGTCAGCAGGCTTGGTACAGTGTTATAGCAAATGGTTTCATCGGCATCAATAGAAGCTAAGAATTCACCATATACTGTAATCGTAACTGTATTTGAAGTAACAGGCCCACAAGACCAGCTATCTTCAATAACGATTTGGTAATATGTTGTCGTTGTTAATGCAGGAGGTTGGTAATTGTCTCCTGTAGCTCCTGCTATTAAACTCCAATTAGTACCGTCAATTGATTCATACCACTGAAAAGTATAAACACCGTTACCGCCACTATATACTGAAGTTAATCCTGCCGGCTGTGTATTGTAGCAGATTGACTGACTGGTACTCGCTGAAATAATCAATTCGTCATATACAGTAATTGTAATATAATTAGTAGAGGTAATAGGTCCACAGGATGAGCCATCCTCAACTATAAGTTGGAAATATGTTGTACTTGTTAGTGCTCCCGGCTGGTAGGTAGCAGAAGTAGCACCTGAAATGTTTGTCCATGTACTTCCATCAATGGATTCTTGCCATTGATAAGTGTAACTTCCATCGCCACCACTTACCGAAGAAGTTAAGGCTGCAGGAATTGTATTATAACAAATTGTTTGACTGGTACCTACAGTTGCCAGAAATTCTCCATATACCGTTATTGTAACAACATTTGTGTTTTTTGTACCGCATACCTGATTTTCTACTTCACAATAGTAATATGAAGTCTGTGTTAGGGCAGGTGGTAAATAAGTAGAGTTTGTTGCCCCTCCAATCAAATTGAATGTAATATTATCAATAGAACTATACCATTGGTAATAATATTGTCCAATACCCCCGGATGGTGCAGTTGTAAAGTATAAAGTTGCCGGTTGATCATTATAGCATATTGATTGATCATCCCCAATTATACCTTCATCAAAATCACCACTTACTGTAATAGTCACAGTATTCGTTGTAACCGGCCCACATCCGGCGCCATCATCCACAATTAATTGATAATAAGTAGTTACAATTAAATTACCTGGTTGGTATGTAGCATTGGTAGCTCCAGCAATATTCGACCAGTTAGTTCCGTTTGGTGAAGTTTGCCATTGGTAAGTATAAGAACCGTCACCACCGCTTACAGTAGAAGTCAGCATGTTTGGTGCAGTGTTATAGCAAATGGTTTCATCAGAACCGATAGAAGCCAGGAATTCATCATATACGGTAATCGTTACAGTATTGGTAGTAACCGGCCCGCAATTAGCTCCGTCATCCACAATTAACTGGTAGTAAGTAGTTGCTGTTAGAGCACCGGGCTGATATGTATCAGCGGTTGCCCCTGAAATATTCGTCCAAGTCGTACCATCAGGTGAATCCTGCCATTGGTAAGTATAAGAACCGTCACCACCGCTTACAGTAGAAGTCAGCAGGCTTGGTACAATATTATAGCAAATTGTTTCGTCAGCACTTATAGAAGCCAGGAACTCATCATATACTGTAATCGTTACAGTATTGGTAGTAACCGGTCCGCAATTAGCTCCGTCGTCCACAATTAATTGATAATAAGTATCCAGAATTAAATTACCAGGCTGATATGTATCACTGTTTGCACCTGAAATATTTGTCCATGTACTTCCATCAAGATACTGCCACTGGTAAGTGTAAGTTCCTTCACCACCGCTTACAGTTGAAGTCAACTCATTTGGTTGCGTGTCATAACAAATGGTTTGATCTGCTGCTGCACTTGCAAGGAATATATCATACACGGTAATCGTAACTGTATTGGTAATTACCGGCCCGCAATTAGCTCCGTCATCCACAATTAACTGGTAGTAAGTAGTAGCTGTTAGAGCACCGGGCTGATATGTATCAGCGGTCGCCCCTGAAATATTCGTCCAAGTCGTACCATCAGGAGAATCCTGCCATTGGTAAGTATAAGAACCGTCACCTCCGCTTACAGTAGAAGTCAGCAGGTTTGGTACAGTGTTATAGCAAATTGTTTCGTCAGCACTTATAGAAGCCAGGAATTCATCATATACGGTAATCGTTACAGTATTTGTAGTAACTGGTCCGCAATTAGCACCGTCGTCCACAATTAACTGGTAGTAAGTAGTTGCTGTTAGAGCACCGGGCTGATAAGTATCAGCGGTCGCCCCTGAAATATTCGTCCAAGTCGAACCATCAGGTGAATCCTGCCATTGGTAAGTATA
>JAIOSH010000165.1 GCA_021107685.1 Bacteroidales bacterium
ACGTGGTATTCAGGCATATTTTGGAACAAGAATTTATAATTACAATAGGCAAACTTGGTGATAAAGAAATTGACTTTGTATCGGAAAAACCCGGTAAAAGAATTTATATTCAGTGTGCTTATTTAATTCCCGATAACAAAACCCGTGAAAGGGAATTTGGCAACCTTTTGAAAATAAAAGACAATCATAGAAAGATGGTAGTGAGCTTAGATGAACCCTCCGGAGGAAATATTGAAGGTGTTGAGCACATACATTTAAGGGAGTTTTTAAGTATGAGGTTTTAATGCAGGGAATTGTTACATTCTTCTCGCTATTTAAAATAAATCAACAGGATTAATCATTAAAAACTCCTGCCAGAGTACCAATTCTAATTAATAATATTATTAAGCATCAATAACAACTTTCGTTTTTGAAATATAATCATGTAAACAAAGCCCATCTTTAAAGATTAATAATTTGTCAATAAAATAATAAAATAATAAAATAATAATAATAAAGAATGAAATACTATAATTCTCTAAAAGTATACTTAAAAAATAAGTTAGTAATAAAAAAATATTAATTGCTTTTCTTAAAATTATAAACTTGATAAAATTTGAAATATTGAGGTTTTGTGTTGAAATTATTTTCAGTTTAAATATTTTTTTGCTTATAGTTTTTCCATTAATAGTAAGGGAAACACATTGAAAAGCAAAGTAAATAAATAACAAATAAGATAATATCATTTTTAATGGGCCTAAATCACCAATAAAAGAAACTAAAAACCTTTTATTAATATCCATCCATAATATCAATAAGGGAGTATTTGCATCTTCATTTATCCATTTAAACTCCTGAAATAATGAATATGCTTGGTATGATATATTAAAAGTGAAAAAGAAAAACATAAAATATAATACTGGGAAAACCCAATCAAGCATTGATGAGAATAGCCTATTTTGTAACAACTTTTTGTTATAAGTATATTTCAACCTCGTATCGAACGAAAAAGAAAGTTTATTTTTGGTTTTATTAATTTTTCGAGATTTAACATATTTTTTTTTCTTATTTATCTTTTGTAAGTCTTCTAAAAAAGCTTGACAAGACTGATATCTCAAAGAAACGCTTTTTTCAGTAGCTTTTATAATTATTTTATTCAATTCATGTGAAATACCAACATATATATTTTGTGCATTAGGAAGAGGTTCATTTACTATTTTATTATATACCTCATATTCAGTACTTGTTTTATTATATGGGCATATACCTGTAGCCATCTGAAAAAGTGTTACACCTAATGAATAAATATCAGATCTTTTATCTACTATTTCTCCTTTAACTTGTTCTGGACTCATATATAAAGCAGTACCAATACGAGAACCAGCTTTTGTTAAATTAAGACTTTCTTGATTTAAAACCTTTGCTATTCCAAAATCAAGAATTTTTATGTTTTCATTCTTAGTAATAATTATGTTGGAAGGTTTAATATCTCGGTGAATAACATTTCTACTATGAGCATAATAAACACCATTTAATATTTGAGTAAATAATGATACTAATTTTTTTTCAGGAATAGGACCAGATTCTGTTAAAATATATTCATCAATTGTTTTACCTTCCACATACTCCATTATAAAAAGAGTACTATTTTTATTTTCTATATAATCATAAAGAATAACAATATTTGTATGTTGAAATTGAGATAACGTTGCTGCTTCATTTTTAAATCTTTGTCGAATTTTATCATCCAACAACAAATTCTTATTTAGTACTTTTATTGCTGCTTTTCGATTGATTTGAGTATGAGAAGCTAAATATACAGCACTCATTCCTCCACTTCCAATTAAACGTTCTATTTTATAATTTAATATGATTTTACCTACCATAAAAGAATATTCTTAGACTGCTAAATATTTATCAATTTTCAGATTTTATTACAAGTGTATTTGCCATTATATCATGTAAAGCTTGTTTTTTTTCGGTCCAACCTGCCATAAAAAAACCAAAATAAAGTATTATAACAGAAATAATTTTCCCAAAATACCGTCCAGTCGCTTTTCCAAATAAAATACGATTTCCTTTTTCGTCAGTAACTTTTATTGATAATGCCATTTTCCCCACAGTTGCCTGGGATTTTGAGGACTCAAATATCGAAAAGTACAACCATGAAGAAAGAAATAATGAAGGAATAACAAATGGTAAGAATAAATATAATTGCAAATACATCATAGCTCCAATTATGGCATATAAAATTGTAAATATTATTCCTAAGATAATAGAATCAATAAAATAAGCTAAAAAACGAAGCCAAAATCCTGCATATTTAAACTCAATAGGTTTATTATCATTGTTGGATTTTTGCTCAAGAGGAAAATAATTCCTCCAAGGGATAACTGAATTCCCAATTCTAATAATATCATTTTGACCAATGAAAGCAGATTTAATCTTATTTCCATTTACAAAAGTACCATTTTTAGATCCTACATCTAAAACTTGAAATTTGCTATTATCATCTTGTATTATATGTAGATGATTTCTTGACACTTGCTGATCATCAATTACAATATCATTTTGATTAGATCTGCCAATTCTTACTATTTTCATAATGTTTACTATTTATTTATACAATTATTTTATTTATATCATTTTTAAACTCTGTACAGTTTTGATATCTCTTATCTGGGTCTTTATTAATAGCTTTATAAATTATCATTTCAATATTATCGCTAATATAAGGATAAAATTTCTTAGGGTCATCAGGATATTTTATTCTTATTAATTCACTCAACTCATCTTTAGTTATATTTGAAGGATATGGAAATTTTCCTGTGACCATCTGGTATAATGTTAGTCCAATGGAATAGATATCACTTCGTTTATCAACCACATCTCCCATAATTTGCTCAGGACTCATATAAATTGGAGATCCCCCAGTTATGTTTCTTTGGTCTTCAGCTTTCTTTTTTGTCTGAGATATTCCAAAATCCAGTATAATTAATTGATTATTAGGTGTTATTTTAATATTTGCCGGTTTAATATCTAAATGTAAAACATCATTTAGATGAATATATTCTATAGCATTTAATAATTGCAGAACAAAATTTTTTGTCTTTTGTTCAGAAATTGGACCTGTAACTAAATCTATATATTCATTAAGGCACAATCCATCAATAAAGTCCATTATTAAGTAAAACGAATTTTCTTTTAATACTAAATCTTTTAATTTAGCAATATTATTGTGATTTAGATAAAGATAAAAATTTGCTTCCTCAAAAAATTTCTTTCTTATTATTTCATTTTTAAATAATTTTTTACGAAGCATTTTTATTGCTACTCTATAACCACTTTTTAAATCAACAGCATCATAAACAACACTAAACCCACCTTCGCCAAGCTGTTTAATTATTTTATATCCGGTTAGATTTGGCAACTTCATTAAAAAATAATTATTTATACATTTTATCACATAATTTACCCCAATCCTGATAATCCTGATAATTATTAGGATTATAATTTTTGAGTTTTGAATATTTAAGAGGAATTTTTAATTTTTTATCCTCTCTCAACATATTTTTTTCACTAATAATACTTGAGCTATTCTCTTTTATTTTTTTAATAAAGCATTGATGAACACCAAATTTTTTCTCCACCAAAGTCCAACTATCACCTTTTTGAATAGTATATATTTTAACGTTTTTTTCTTTATTATCTTCAGAGTTTTTCTCCTTTGTTTTTTCAGAACCTTTTTCTTCTCTTACTGATTTCTTATTATTTTGATTTTCCATAATTAAATCATTTAATTTTCCCTCTTTATTAATTGAATCAACTAGATATTTTTTTGTTATAAAAAAATCAAGAACATGTTTTCTCTTATAAATATAAATTGTTTTACTTTGCGGAAATTTGATTAGTAAACTGTCTTTAAGTTGTTCATAATTATCTTTTTTAAATTCTATATTATTTATATTAATAGTATCGCCTTTCTCAGATAATGCATAAACAAAATAATTATTATTGGCATTGGTAAAAAATATTTTGTTAATAAAATAAGCAAGTAATAAAATTATTAATACCATAACAATACTCATACTAATTTTTTGTACTGTATGTTTCTTTTGTGTTTTTCGTCCATCTTGAATAATTTGAATAGTAATATTATCATTCCCTCCAGCATTTAGTGCAAGATTGATTAGTTCATCTTTCTTTTGTTCAAGATTTAAGTCAGCCCTTTGTAAAGTCCGCTCAATCATTTTATCATTTACCAAAGCTGTTAATCCATCTGAGCACATTAAAAATAAATTTTCTGAATCAGGAATGATAGGTTTATTAGATATTGTTGGTTCTATATTAGGAGATACTCCAAGTGCTTTAGATATCTGATTTCTTTGGGGATGTTTTTCAGCTGCAGTTTCACTAATTATTCCTTTATCTATAAGATTTTGAACATAGGAATGGTCTTTTGTAATTCTAAATAACTTATTCTTAGAAAAGTGATAGATGCGACTATCTCCAATATGGGCATAATAGACTTTATTATTTTTAATTAAAATAATTGTAGCAGTTGTCCCCATACCTTTATTTTCTTTTTTCTTTTTTGCTTCACTTATAATATTTTTATTTGCCAATTCCAATGATTTATAAAGGGCAATTACCGGATTTTCGTACTCCATTTTATTAAAATACGTAATTATACTATCAACAGCAATAGAAGAAGCTAATTCTCCTTTATTATACCCCCCCATACCATCACAAACGACAAATAAATGACCGTTCAAAGTTTCAATATATCCTAAATTATCTTCATTTTTCTTTCTCACATAACCTATATGAGTTCCTGAACTAAATTTAATCATGATTACAAATTATTTTAAAAACATTAATTTCTTTTCTCCAATTTCAATTAAATCACCTTTTTTTATTTTTTCTTTTTTAATCCTTTTACCGTTTATATAAATACCATTTTTACTATTTAAATCTTCAATAAAATATTCATTCCCGCTAAAAGATATTATTGCATGTTTTCTCGAAACCATTTTATCATTTATAATCAAATCATTTGAAACATCTCTACCTACCTTCACAATTGGTTTTTTTATAGAATAAACCATTTTTTCTGAATTGCCAGTAATAATAATTCTGGGTTGCCCACCCCTTCTATACATTTCATTTAAATTCTTTTTGTATTCCTGTATCTCTTTTTGCTCATGACTATTTTTATTTTTGTTTAGTAATTTCAATTGCTCTTGTTGTTTTTTGACAATTTTTTTTGTGGTTTCAGTTGTATTTTCAAAATATTGTAATTTAATTTTTGATTTTTTTCGCTTTTTATTTGATTTCATTATCAAGAAAAACAAAAGAACAACTATTAGAAATACAAAAATGGAAATAGGAATTGAATACATTTTATTTTCAATATAATATTCCCAAAGTGTTTTTTCTTGTGCTTTAAATTCAATTTTATTTGGAATACCGTTTAAATAAAGATAAAAGTAATGATATTGACCATCTTTTGAAACATTTGTTTCAAAAGAAATTTGATAAGTTTGCCCATTTATTCTTTGTAGTGAATTATTAACAAATTGATTCAGAGAATCAATTGCAATTTTGATATTATTTGTAATTATTTCCTCACCAAATGTTGCTTTAACAACAGGTGTAAGACGATTATGCTCCCAACCTTGCATTCTATACTGAATAGAATAAATAGGAATTCTATAGGTTTTTGCAAGGTATATTGCTCTATCAGGTGTTGACTCACTAGATTCTTTGTTGTTTTTCCCTGCAGACAATAAAATTAGAATTTTATTATTACTAGGAAATTTATTAACTAATTCATTAATTCCATCAAATAATGCAAAATAAAGATCTGAACTTAACTGATTATAAAAAATATCATCATTTGATTTTAAATTAATTACGGATTTTATAAGGGTTTTTGTATTATCAGTATATTCAGGTATTAATAAATTTAATACGGATTCACCTTTTCTACTTCTATCAAATTTAGCAATGTTGATTTTATCTCCATTTTTTACAAAATCATCCAAGCTATTCATTAAAACATTCTGAAAAAAATCTTTTTGCCCTGGATGAGTTTTATCACACATATCTTCAAATAGAATTAATATATTTTTTTTTGTTGAACCAATTTCATTAGCTATCTTTTTAAGGCTAAAGTTCACTCTTTGCCCACCTTCCATTAATATCATTGCTTCTTTGCCTTTTATATTAGGATTTATTACATTAAATGTTAGAACTATTTTTGGAAAATCCTGAGTATTAACAGAATCTATTCTTAAAATATTATCTCCATCAACTTTTAAGAACAATGAAATAAAAGACAAACTAAATATCAATATTTTAAATTTTTTCATCTTTTTTTAATCTAAAGGTGTTTTAAATATAAATATAGTTTCACCTATTTTGATTTTATCACCATCATGCAATTCTATTATTTCATTAGGTTTAACTTCTTTATCATTAATTAACGTCCCATTTGATGATAGTTCGTCTTTTGCATGAAATATTCCATTCCTAAATAAAATAGTTAAATGTTGACTTGATATAGTAACATCATGTGATAATGATATATTATTTTGTGAATTAGTTCCAATTGTATTTCTTCCTTCAAAAATCTGATAATCAGCACCCATTTCATCAATCGTATATGAAATGATCCAACCTACAATCTTTCGGCTCAACCTAAATTCTGATTTACTTGTATTTCCATCTTCCTCATCAATTTCAACTCCTTGAATATATGTTTTTGATAAATCAACTTCTGACTCTTCATTTTGCTCAGAATTAAATTCCGCAGCGAATTCTGTTTCTAATAATGAAGAAGATTTTTTTGTATCAGAATCTGCTATTGTTGAATTATTATTTCCTGTTTTAGTATTATATGCAACTTCTGTTTTATCTAAATTGTTATTAGCTGACATTTTACTATCCTGATTTTGGGGACAATACGGACAATGATCAAGGTTTTTATCATAATAATGTCCATTTTTACATTTTTTTAAATTTTCCATTTTAAATTATTTTAAATGATGTTTTATTAAAGGTTTTTGGATAAATATTTATTGCTATTTTTATGTTATATCAAATTATTTCTCACATATTAATATCATTATTTTTCTTTTTCATTAATTAATTTTTCTTGATTAATTAATTTTTTTTTCAATTCAATTACTTTTTCTATTTGTTTCGCGTTTGGATACTTCATAATAAAATCTGATATTTCATCAATATTATTACTATTTTGGATTTTTTCAAAAGCTAATTTATTCCGTAATGCGATTATATCTTTTATAACTTTCGAAGTATGCATTTTATTAATAAAATTATTAATTTGCTCAATAGAATCAGATTTTATTAGATCAAGATAAATTAAATTATCTCTTAGGTCAATAAGGCGATTAATATTATCAATATTGGGATAACAATAAATAAGGTCTTGAATATCTTTATAATCGGTTTTTTTTGATGCTTCTTCTATTATCAATTTCTGCTGTTTATTAATTACATCTTCTAATTGAAAAAAATTGGGATGGCTTGAAATAAAACTATTCAATTTCAATAAGGATTTATCCTCAATCGCAAGATTATATTCTAAATTGTTTCTGTATTCAATAGCTTCTTCAACATATTTACTTTTCGGGAAATATGTAATAAAAAAATTATAATCATTTACATTATAATTTGCATCAATTGAATCAAAAGTCAATGAATCACGTAATAAAATTGCTTGGTTTGATAGTGAATCAATTGGAAATTCAGAAATAAATTTTTTAAGTTTATTAATTGACTTGCTTTCTAATGTATTGTTTAACTGGATTATTGTTTTATTAATAACAGCATGTTCAAATTCTTCTGAGAAAGGATATCTAAAAATAAACTTATTATAATCATGAATAGATTCACTCATTTCAGCATTTTTGAACTCTATTTCTGAGGCAAGTTTAACAGCTTTTTTATGATATTTTGAATAAGGAAAATTTATAATAAAACTTTTCAATTGTTCAATGCCTTTATTGTTTTTTATTGTATTATAGGTTAAAGAATCTCTTTTATAAACTGCTTTCTCAATAAACACAGATAAAGAATAATTATTAATGAACTTTTGAAAAGATTTTGGTGAATTTTCTTTAATTGCATTTTTAAATGCTATTTGATCTCTTAATTTAATAGCTGTATTTTTCTGTTTAGCTAATGGAAAAAGATATAGAAATTTATTTAAAGAATCTACCGATCCAGATGATTTAGCTGCTTCAAATTCTAATGATGTTCTAAATAATATTCCTAATAGTATATTTTTAGAATTTGGATAATAATTAATAAACTTTTGATATATTTCAATTGAATCTTTTTTATGTGCATAATAAAAAGCTAAATTATCTCTTTCAATAAATGCAGTTTCGATTTGTTCCGCATTTGGATGCTTTTGAATGAATTCATTAAACGCTCCTACAGTATGTTTTTCCTTAGTATTCTCATACGAAATCGAATCAATAAAATCTATTACAGAATCTTGAAATTGTGAATTAGGAAATTTTGTTATGTAATCATTCCAATTATTCAATTTATTAGTTTCTCTGGCTTGGTTAAATGAAAGAGAATCAAGCAGCAAAAGAGCTTTAGAAATTATTTCGGAATTAGGATAATTATTGATGTATTTCCTAATAGCTTTAATAGTATTAAATTTACAGGCTTTTTTATACGCCATTTTATTTCTTAACTGAATTGCTTTTGAAACATCTATAGCATTGGGAAAACGAATAATAAAGGTGTTTAAAGCAGCAACTGAATTTTTATTTATTGCTTTAACATATTCTTTACTATTTCTTACTTCTATTACATCATTCAAATATTTTGAATTTGAACAACAATTAATAAATTTTTCTACTAATTTTACATTACTATTTTGAATTACATAATTAGATAGTTCTCTCTCAATATTATCTTTTTGAATTTTTAAAATATCTGAGGAAAGAAAATCTGAATAATCATCTTTTTTTGAAATATCTAATTTCTTATATAATTGAGATGCTTTAGATAAATGTTGAAAAGCCTTAAATAAATCAAATTTTCTATAGCTTTTTATAGAATATATTTGACCTAACCCAAAATTTGCACCAATATTATTATCATTTTCTATATAAATTTCTTTAAATATTTCATATGCCTTTTCATATTTCAATTGTTCTAATCTTCTAATTCCTCTATTAATGTTTTGTGAATAACTACTAAAACATATTATTAGAAAAATTATTAAAATATTTAATTTTTTATACATAATTATTTTATTCAATAAATGAATTAATATCATCTTTATGGATTCTTACTAAGGTATAAAAATAGTTATTGATCTCATCAGGCCACCTCTTCAACAATTCAATATTATATAAAGCAAAGTCAACATCAATCCTTGTATAATTTGTATAGTAATCTTTTGAATTTACAATTATTGTTCTATTAATTGAAAATATTTTTGTGGTAACAAAAGTTATTATATTAAAAATTGCTCTTTCTTCTGATGTTTTCCATGCATCATTATCATTACCTCTTGAAGTGTACATACCTACACTATAATAGTAATCTTTTTCTATCCACGTCGTTTTATTAATCCAACTTGGTATAGGTATGTTTGTTAAATCAATGTTTTTAAACTTTTTATTATAATATGGATTAATTGAAAAAGCTGAAACCAACTCTTCAGTCATAACATTATTACAAAATCCATCAGTATGATAAAGATTATTTTTTATCTTTTCAATGCAATCTGTTGGATATATATAATAATATTCGGAATTTTTCAAATATTTATTATTGTTTTTTTCTAAAGTTTCAAGATATCCTTTTACTAAACATTGTTTATATAAACAACACATCGTAACAGCATCAATAAGAGGAATGTTACCTCTATAACTAAAACCTGTAATTATTTCAGGATATTTTTCAGGGTACAAAAACCATTCAGGATATTGTTTCTGACCAAGCATTGTAATAGTCAATAAAGTAAATATAACACATATAATAATTTTTATTTTCATAGATAAACTATCATGTATTTCAAAACATTATTAATGTTTTTTTGAAAAAAATACTATGTTTCAAAAATAGTCAATAATATCTTTTAGTGAAGTTTAAAATAGTTATTGGATTATGATTAAATAATAATCATAATCTAAACTATCTTTAAGCCTTAATCGTCTCATTAACACTACGGTTAAGTACAGAAAAAGATTATCAACACCCATCAATTAATAATCTTTCACACTAAAGTCCTCTTTGAATTTTTTAATTTTTATATCATGATTCTTTTTAGCCTCAGAATCAACATACCTTTGATATAGATTGGTTTCAGAACCTCTTGTATTATTTTTAAATTCATCCATTAATGATTGATAAGTATGCTCCGGTGTAATAGCAAGTAAAACAAGATATGTGTATTGCCCCTCATCTTTGTTTGCTTTTGATTGAAATGCATCAAATTCAATTATTCTTGCGCCTTTTAGTATGTTTGCTGAAACAGCATCAACTATACTTGTAAAAACATCATTTAATTCAGCATTTCTGTCAGCTCCAATTTCTTCTCTGAAATCATGAACTGTTGATTCAATATAAGCTCTTTTAGCTTCTGACATTTTCTGTAATGCATCACTTTTAGCTTTTGATCTTCCAATATCATGTCTGCTAGCGGGTGCAATACCAATACCAACTGTAGCAAATGCACCATTGTTATTCATTTTTACTGATTTTTTATGCATTTTAGTTTCCATTTTTGTAATCTTACTTGTTGTACCACAACCGGTAATTAAGAAACCTGCAATAATTGTAATAATTAATAATGTAATTTTGTTTTTCATTTTGACCTCCATTTTAATGATTTATAAAAAATTAATAATATTGTACTTTTTTTATTTTTTTCTCTACTGTATATTAAATCTCCGGGAGTTTTTTTTAAAATTTTATTAGCTGACCTATATGAAATGAAAAAACCAACAATAAAAATAGCGGCTATAGACCCAAAAGTCCACATATCAAATAAATTATAATAAGTTTGATTAGCTTCCAAGTCTAATACAGAAAACTTCAATAGTATTCTGCATCCATTTATTAGTCCAAATATCCAAGATAAAAACAAGGAAATTATTATGGAAACAAATACAAATACATATATAATTATAATATATATTTTTTGTAGTGTTAAATTATTAATGCCAAAAGCTTTAAATGTTCCGATGTTCATGTGGATTTTTTCTAAATGCCTTGTCAATATATTTGAAACAAGCATGCATATACTCAATATACTGAAAAATATTAGGAGAAACGACAGAATTCTAGTCAGTTTTGTAATAAAATTATAATTTTCTCTTGATTCTATTTGAGACATATCCACTCCTAAATTATATTTAACAGATAAATATTCTTGAAAATCTCGAATTTTATCCAAATTAGAAAAATTAACTGTTAGATAATCGTATTTGTCAAAAACATTATTACTTTTAAAAGAAAAATTATATACTTGAATATAATTGTATTTCTCTAATTTCTTAATGGATTTAATTTCATTCGAAATTACTTGAAGCAATTCATGCTTTATGTTTTGTAATGAAATTTGAACAACATATCCTTTGCGATACGAATCATTTTTTGAATATATATCAACTTCAGGATCATATTTTTTGAATTTGTTATTGTTGAAAATATTTTTTATTTCATCCCTAAATTCATAACATTTAACAGAATCTTCATTGATAAAAAACTTTATACTTTTTGTATATATTGGATTAAAAGGATTACCTCCATAAGAAAGTCTTTTTTGGCTATAGAAAAATTGTGTGACAGCAAAATAATTTAATCCCGGTAATGCTTTAACAACAGCAATAATTGGCAAGGGAACAATAGTATCTATATTATTATCAGGATCAATTGGAAGTGAAAGTAAAGCATGACTCAAATTTTCCGGGTAATTAAGCTTTTCTAAAAAATCCTCTGTTACAATTAATCCAATATCATGATAATTTTTAAATGATCTGCCAATAATTAGATTTTTCTTTCCAGTAATATCCTCCAACAATGGATCATCAATTTCAATTGTTCTACCGACAAATGATCTACAACTTCTGTTATCTTTATTATCTTCAGTAAAAAAAGACAAAAACACATTATTAAAACCCTTAATATTATTAAGACCATATTTTTGTTTTAATATGCTGTCATTATTTAATTCATATTTAATTTGACCAATTTTTGAGTTTTTTGTCGAGGGAATTTCAATAGTGATATTTTTTACAAACGGATCATCCATTTTTTCAGCTAAGTAATCAAGACTGCCATTAGCAAAACCAATTGCAACAAAAGTTATAAATAATATTGCTGTTAAATACCAAAAATTTTTATACTTTTTCCCAAGTAATTCTTTTCCCTCTTTTTTAATAAACAATCTGACAAAATCATGATGAATTTGAAATCTAAAAACAAATTCCAAAGTTCTAATAAAAAAAGTTTTAATATTTCCAAAAATTTGATTCATGTTAACTAATTTTTATTATTGATAAAGTGCTTTTTAATTATTGAATTAATATCTTCCACAACTGGTTTACCATGTGAATCATTCCATATTTTTGTTTTGTTTTTTATAGAAGCATTATAAATATTATCATTGCAAATTTCTCCATAAGATTGTTCTTCATTGATAATTACTTTTTTTATAATTATTATTTGATCAGCATATTTTATTGCCAATTTTATATCATGAGATACAATAATTGCAGTTCGTTGTTTTTCCCTGATTTTTTTCTCTAAGGTATCCATTAGAAGTTCTGCATTTATTTCATCCAGATTTCCTGTAGGTTCATCACCAAACAATACAGTAAATTCCGGGGCTATAGCTCTAACAAATGCCGCTCTTTGCTTTTCACCACCGGAAAGTTCATGAGTCTTCTTTTTTTCATCAATTTGTAAGCCCAAATCTTCTGCTATTCTTTTTGCATTAATTATTGAAACTTCTTTTGAGCATCCTTCAATCATTTGAGTTAAACTAATATTTTCAAAAGCAGTAAAGTTGGGCATTAAATTGGTGTTTTGAAATATAAAGCTAAAATGTTCTTGTCTTAATTTTGCTAAAGTTTTATGATCCTTTTTCTCCCATATTTCACCAATATCTATTCCATCATCTTTTGGATAAAAATAAACTTTTGAACCATTGCTCAAAGTATTATTCATCAATCCCAGAGTTTCTAAAAATGTACTTTTCCCTGATCCTGAAATACCGAGAAGAACAATAATTTTACCTCGCCGGATATTTAATTCATCTATTCGCAAAACTTCATTATCCCCATTATATGTACACCTTAAATTTTTAATTTTAAAGATGTATTCATTATTATTTGCCATTATATTTTTATTTTTAATATTTTAATAAAAAATTATGTTCTTATGGAATATCATATTCAGGTATCCAATAATATGTTTCGTTATTTGATCTAAATGAATATTTATAGTTTGCTGAATTAAAAATCTTACTTAGTTTTGAAAATTTAATATTAATATTCATTATATAACGCCCAATTGTACTTTCATCCACTATTGAAGGATCATTTAGATACTTTAATTTTACATCTCTTAATAATCCACTGGTACCGGATAAACCAAATATTTTATTATTAATTTCGGCAAGGTTCATTTCTAAAAGTTCTTCTTCATTAAGACCACCTAAATGAGCTTGAAGAATTTCAATCCATAGTTCTACTAAGTATTCTCGTCTATCACCACTTGATTTTGAAGTAGATAACTTATTCAAAATTAAAATTAAATTACCTAGCTCAAGTTTGCTTAAAAGCAAAACCCGTTGAAAAAGAGGTTTTTTTAAGCCCTTAACATTTATTGGAGCATAAGCATATGAGTAAGATTCTGAATTTATTTCACCAAAAACCCCAACATGATAATAGTTTTCATTTTCATTTACTTTAAGTATTGGAAATCTCATCCAATCTCCAATCTTTCTTTCATCGTAAGAATCATTATTCCATATAATTGCTTTGTCTTTTACTTTTTCTCCATTTCCAAATTTAATTAAAGATAGTATATCAGTTAAAACAGTAGCTTTAATATTATTAAATTTACGCTCTTCTGATGCATTCAAATTCCAATTTGGTTCTAAAGCCATTCTATGATCCCAAAAAATGACTCTGTTTTTGGATATCCAACCCTCAATAATATCAGTAATATCTATACCTGCAGGTATTCTGGGATTTCGTCCTAACAAAACAGTTTTATCAGTAATTTTATAAATGTAGAAAATTTCAAACTTATGAAATTTACGGTAAGGTTTTATCGTTAATTGAGGATTTTCAAAAAAGATATTAGTATTATTTCCCCCCTTTTTTATTTGTGTACTTTTAGCAGAAACAAATGTATTTATAATTATGGCTTTTTTATTTATTTTACCTTCCACAGTTAATAAACAATGATTCCATAAAAGCAAGTTGTCTTTTTTTACATAACCATAATCTTCCGCTTGACTCGAAAATAATCCATCATAAGACATTTTAGTATCTTTAATTAAGTGAATATATTTATCATTTTCTTCTAATACATAAAACTTCTCAAGAAAAGATAATTTCTTATACTTTGAAGTACTATTTGGTTTTTCAATAGTATAATTATCAGCACAATCAGAATAAACTACCCAAGGTACACCTTGTACAGCCACATCTGTTTTTAATAAACTAACATTTTCATTAGGAACCAGATATTTTTCAGGAAACATAATAGCTTTTTGTCCAACAATACTTGATTGGCTTACCCCTAAAATTGGGATAAGAAATAATAAAGAAATAATTACTAATTTTTTCATGATTTTTTAAGTTTTAAGTTTTACAATAAATAATCTGCAGATAACCAATAATATTTCATACCATTTTGAAAGTATGAATCCAAATAATTATCTGAATTATATATTTTTTCAAGCTCAATTAAATTCTTTTCAAGCTTTTTTTTCAATTCTCTTAATTCTTTACCAGTAATAATTTTGGGATTTTGAATATCACAAATTTTAATTTTTCCAATTTTACTATTTGGATTAAATCCACCAAAAAGTTGTTTCTCAATATTACCAAGCTGATAATTTGTTAACTGATTATAAGTATTAAAAGCAACAGAATTATTAATAGAAAATTTTATTATCGAATTTACAAAATCAGCTCGTGGATTATTGCTATTTATTGAATTTATTAATTCCTTATAATAATTTATTAAAATAGTAAATTTACTTCCCGAAAATAATATAACATAATTGAAAATATTCTCATCAAGTTTATTTGAAACAGCAGCACAATAGCCATCTTTTATCTGAACTGAATTATTTGTTATACTATTATTAACATATTTCACCTTTGCAATATTTTTATAAAATTCCAAAACAGGAAATTTTACATAATTTTTATTACTTTGCTCTTCTGTCCAAATATATTCTGCTCCCTTATTTTTACCTTTTCGGTACGCAATTTTTGCAGAAGACTTATATTTATATATTGTAGCTTCAATTTTTTTTTCTCTCCTTTCCTTAAAGGCTTGGGGGTCTTGATTTAATTCAATTGCCATATTATTATCCCATTCAGTAACTGCAGATTTTGGTATCCATCCTATAATAAAATCATTTATATTTGAGGGGCTTCCACTAATCCTGGGTATTTTACCAAGTAATAATCTTGATTTTCCCTCTTTATAAATATAATATAAGTCTATTATAAAAACATTACTCTGAACTGATTCAATAATTTTCTCTTTAGTAAGTGATAAATAAACATCTGAAGTTAAAAAAACCTTTTTATTCAAATTATTTTGAAGTGATATAAGACAATGTTTCCAAAGTAATAGATCTTCTTTTTTTACCCATCCAATATTAATAGCAGAATCACTCAAAACACCTTCTGGTAATAAATGATCATCTTTTATTAAATGTAAATATTTCTTTGATTCTTCAATAACATAATATCTATTTAAATATTCCAATGTAGATTTTACATATCCTTCGGGCGAATCATACGCCCTTGTATATACTCTATCCGAATAAACTTCCCATATTTGGTTTTCAATATTTTTATTTACATTTTTAATACTTACTTCATCTGTAGGCAAAATAAATTCATTACTGATAAACATTACTTTCTTTGATGATTCCTGAGTAAAGGACTCCAAAGAATATATAATGCTTAAAATAAAAATAATCTGTTTTATGTATTTCATTATTATCATAATCAAAAATTATGGAATATCAAACTCAGGTATCCAATAATATGTTTCATCATTCGATCTGAATGAATAAGTATCAAAAGGTGCATTAAAAATGCCAGATAGTTTTGAAAATTTAATATCAATACTCATTATATAACGCCCAATTTGATTTTCATTCACTACGGAAGGGTCCTCCAAATGCTTTAATTTTGTATCTTTTAATAATTTACTGGTACCGGGTAAACCAAATATTTTATTATTAATTTCTTCAAGATCCATTTCTTTAATTTCTTCTTCACTAATTCCACCTATATGACTTTGTAAAATTTCAATCCAGGTTTTTACCAATTTTTTACGTCTGTCACCACTAGATTTTGCAGTAGATAACTTATTCAAAATACGAATTAAGTTACCTAACTCAAGTTTATTTAAAAAAAGAACTCGCTGAAATGGAGGTTCTTTTAAACCCTTAACATTTATTGGTGTATAGGCTTCGGTATAAAGCTGCACATTCTCTTCACACATTATTTCAATTTGGTCATCCGAAATACCTAAGCTAGACAAATAGTAAATAAAAGTAGATTTAAATGCAGAAGCATTTTTATTTGTATTTTTAGTAATCACATTTTCAGAGAATACTTCCTCTACACTTCCACCCTCAAATACTTTATCAATTAGTAAAATGAAATCATTAACATAGGCATCTACATAATTAATAAATTTAGATATTTCTTGTTCAAGTTCTTCAGACTTAAGTTTTTTCCCTTTATCAGGATAAGATAACATAGCTAATATGGGAGCTGAATTTAAAGTATCGCAATTATATCCGGCTTTAATAAAAGCAGGTTTATCTGAATAATTAAATAATTTAGATGTTTTTTTGCTTTTATCATTTTTTGTTAGATTTAAGGCTGTTTCTAAAATCAAATCTTTTATCTGTATTTTAAATTCATCATAAGTATCATATTTATCATCATTGTTAACCTGAAATGCCATAAAATGACAACCATACTGTGATAGTAAATTAATTAAATAATCCTTATTTACCTGAGTTTCATCTTCTCTGTGATGATTTCCGGCATCTCCAACTAATACTATAACATTTGTTTCATTTTTTGGTAAACCAACAGATTTTAACGCTTTTTTTATACCAAAATAAACCGCTTCAGGCATATCTTTATCACCCCAATTCCCTGCAACTCTATTATTCAACCACAATGTAATATCTTTATATCTTTTTGTAAGAGGTTGTAATTCATACATTTTTTCACCATCTAAAAAATCACGATAAACAACTGCTCCAAACTCTATATTATTATAAATATGTTTTTTAGAAGCAACCATTTTCTGCATACTACGCTCAATTGCCTTACTTACTGAACCAAAATATGGACTCATACTTGCAGAACCATCAATTACAAAAATTAAATTAATATTACGTTTTGAACTTCTTAATGTTTGATTACTTCTATTGACAGTTGCTTGTTGCATTTGAGATAATTCTCCATTATCTGATCGTAGTTCACCCATTAAACCAATAAGATAATAATTGTCCTTTTCATACATATCAAGAATTGGAAATCTTTTCCAATCCCCAATACTCCTTTTGGTATATGTATCATTATCCCAAAGAATTGCCCGAGATCTAACCTTCTCACCATTTCCAAATTTTTTAGCCATAACTACATCTGCTAATACAGTTGTTTTTTTTTTCTCATTTTTTCGCTCCTTCGCAGCTTTTTCTTTCCAATTTGGTTCTAATGCTATTCTATGATCCCAAAATGTTATTCTATTTCTGGGGATCCATCCAATTATTAATTCAGAAATATTTGCTCCTGCAGATATTCTGTCTTTTTTCCCTAATAAAACTGCTTTATCTGTAATTTTGAATATGTAGAAAATTTCATATAAACGAGATTCTCTATTTGCTTTTATTGAAAGTTCAGGATTTTTATAAAAGGGTGCTATTTCTTTTATAACATTATTTGCTTCTCGACTTCTAAAAGTTTCAATAGTATTTAATACCATTGCTTTTTTATTTATTTTACCTTCCACAGTTAATAAACAATGACTCCATAAAAGCAAGTTTTCTTTTTTAATATACCCATAGTCAATTGCTTCACTTGAAAGTATTCCATAATAATCTATTTTAGAGTCTTTAACAAGGCGAACATGTTTCTCATATTCTTCAATTACATAAAATTTCTCAAGAAATTTTAAACTTTTAAAATTATCATTTTCTCCTGGAGTTTTAGTTGTTTTATTACCAATACGGTCAGAATAAACTTCCCAAGGAACACCTTTTTGTCTTATATCTGATTCGGATAATACTACATCTTCAAAAGGTTCAAGGTATTTTTCCGGAAGATGAAGAACTTTTTTACCTTTTAATGTTGATTGATTAAACCCGAGAACCGGTATAATACATAATAATAGAATTAATTTAAATTGTTTCATAATTAATAATTATTGCAATTTTTTATTTTAAAATTTTCTGATTCAAATATTTCATTATTGTTTAATTTAGTAGTGTAAACACATACTGAAACATTACCTTGTTTATTATCATTTATATGTTTTAATATGTTTAAAGTATTATTTCCAATTCCAATTCCATATAAATCATATATTTCCTTAAGAGTTCCACCAATTAATTGATCTAATGAGTAATTAAATTGTTGTTTTGATATCAAGAAATTAAATACAATATTTCGTCTTCCTTTTGTAATATAATCACTAAATAATTCAATATCTAATTGTGGGTTGGGAGATACGGGATTTAGTTGAGTTATTGCAATAATATCATTTAAATTTCCTTTTTGAGAATTGACAACTACAGGATTATTATTATTACTAATATATATAATAAAATCATCTTCATTTTTTTCAAATTCACTTATTTTATTTTTTATTACATTAATAAAACACGGTTTGTCTTTTGAATTACTAACATCAATATAAAAAAGCTGAATCGGATTTAATTTTGAAAAGTTAAGAATACTATATTCTTCTTTAGTAAAGTCTAAAACGATATCTGATTTTTGCCAATTATAGTTTATCGGGTGTTCATCTCCTATTACAATATTATATCCGAATGGTTTTTTGAATACAATTTTTAATGAGTCTCCTTTGGTCGGATTGGGTGGAAATTCAAGTTGAAATTGTTCAGTTTCTTTATTCAAAATATTTAATGAACCTTCCTTCGACTCATCAGGATTAAATGCCAATATTTTGTAATCTATTTTTTCATCAGGTTTATCCTCAAAAAAGCCTATAGTTACATCTTTTTTAATAATTCTTCTGCAAATTGATATTTTTTTAATCTCAACTTTCCCCTCTTCTAATTTCCTGTCTTTAGTCATAGAAGTTATTCTCCAATATTGGTTCAAAGAATCCGGCAAATTAAACACCATAGGAAGTTTATGTTTAGATTTCTTAATTATTAAACCGTTTTTGGGGAAATTTAAGATATGATTGAATTTTTTTGATTCGAAAAGTTCAATATAAAATTCAACTAATTCCTGTTTTAGTTGAATCGTTTTTGATGTTAAAAAATCATCCTTTGATATTGTAATTATTTTTTGACTTTTAAAATTATCATGTATTAATTTTAATTTGTATTTAATATCTTTATGACAATATAAACCTGAAATCTTACCATTTTGGGTAAATGTTTTTATTAAGGGCCAGTGGTTATAGTAGATTTCTACTTCAAAATCATTATTTATTTTATTCCCATCAATATCTATTAAATTTAATATCAAAGTATCTTTTTTGAATTTTACAGGTACTCTTAAAGAATTAGTTTTTTCATTAAAAATATTATCAGATATTTCAAAATAATCATTATTTTTTGGTTTTATGATAATTTGCTTTGGCTCTGAATAAATTTTAGGATATTGTAAAGAATGATCTAAAGGAAAATATTTAATATTAACATCATTTATATTTGTCCTACCATTTAAAGAAAAAACAATATCATTGTTAACTTTATCTAAGAGCACTTTTCTTACTTCAGGGTCTTCTTTGTTTCTATCACGTCTGTTATTAATTTGTTGAACTAAATTAATTTCTATTTTCTTAGGTTCAAGATTTAATCTATAAGGATCTTGTTGTATTTGGGGATTGGTCTTTAATCCATGTAAGATTATTTCTCCTTTAATTTCAGGAAATTCAATTCTATAATTGTCATTCAATATTTCTATACCATCCACATAACTATTAAAGTAATTTCTTATTTGTGTTTTAAGCTTTTTATTTTCAATGTTAGGAGGTTCAAAATTATTATTTGTAATATTTTTTTCTTTCTTTATTTCACTTTTTGTAATAAGATTATTATTATCTTGATTATTAAATAATGGTAAAACATAGCAATAATTTTTGAATTTTTTTAAAACTTCCGGTGGATATTCTATTCTTTTTGTATCCCACAATATATAGAAAAATCTGGAAAGTATCTTTAATTTTTGTCTCCTGAAAGATTCATTAGGATTAGAGCGTCTTCCGTTTTGACTAAAGGCATCTACAATTATTAATTTAATATTTCCCAGATTTTGTAAATCAAGAAAATCTCCACTTTTTATTAACTCTTTTAGTAATTGAGGCACCTGTATTTTGCCTTTTGTGTCTTTAAACTTATTTCCTGATGGAAATATATATTTGGTAAAATATTTGTTTGGATAAACACCATAAAATCCAATATTTACACTTGCAAATATACCATCACAATAATCTATATTTTGAGCTTTATCAAAATGTAAAGTATCAATCTTTCCACCACTTAATAAAACATAATAAAATGACATAAACTTACCATTTCCCTTAGTCCATATTTCATCAATATCTCCATATTCATTTAATCTTGGAGTAAGACCGTAATTATAATTACAAGTAATAGCTTCTTGGGGACATTTTGCACTAATGTTTAATTCAAATCTGCGTGGAATATCAAAATCCTGTTGGCTCAATAAAGGAATTGAAAGTAATTGAAACAAAACGGGTATTATTAACTTTTTCATACAAAAAACATTATTTGTTTATAATCAATTTTTTACAAGATTTTAAAAATTGATCATTAATATCACTATTAAATTTCTTTTCCCTATCAGATTTCGAATGAGAAGTATATTGCATATAGTTGTTAATAACATCATTCCTGTCAACAATTGCAATTATTGCCACGAAGTATTTCCCATTATCTTCAAACTTACTAATCAATTTAAATTCGGGTTCATTACTTATTGATACATTGCCAACAGTCAAAATTTTATTGGAAAACTTATCTTGTTTATTGTTTCCTGAATTAATTATATAAGTTGATTGTGTTTTTACATATAACTTGATTATTTGAGGTAATAAAAACATTGCTTCAAGCTTAGCACTATCAATAGCATTTTCGAAATTAGATTGCGAAAAAAAACCTATACTAATAAATTTTTCCGGAGTATTAATTGCCATTTCATATACCTTATATCTTTGTTTGCTTTCCCAATTAATTAGTTTTTTATCAAGTTTGAAATTATTATTGCATGCAAATAACATTATTAGGATGTAAACAGTAATATACATCCAAATTAATTTATTTAAAAAATATTTCATATTTTTATGCAACATATTTAATCTTTAATTATTAAAATATATACTTCATCACCCTTATTAATTTTTATAGTAGAAATATTTCTCCAGTTTTTTTGTATTTTATATGCTATATATTCAACTCTATTATTAACAGTATTTCTTTTACTACTATTAGTTACTAAAATAATTTCCTCTTTACTATTTGGCCAATTATTTGATCCGAAAAACGATTTGTTTATTCTTTTTTGATTCTTCGGGGATGAAATAATATTTTTTAATTCATCTTTATCGGCTATATGCCAACCATTTTCTTTATCATATAAATTATAGCTTATTAAACTACTTAATTCATTACCCAAACACTTCCACTCATAAGATGGAATATTATGTGTATCAGAATCAATTTCATTCTCAGTTACTTTAGTATCAAAAGGGATATCTTTAAAATCCGGTTCATTATGAGCTTTTTGCTTATTAGCTTCAGGTGGTAATTCTTTAGGTGCTTCAGGCTTTACTGATGAAACATTTTTATCATTTGAAATTACAGGTTTCCATTTAATAACAAATGCAATATTTAAAGAAAGAATTGCAGATCGCTTAATTTCATCTTCATAATAACTTCCCAAAGTGATAATTCTAAATGATTTAATAATCGGTTCATAATTAACAACATCTTCTCTAAAACCAATTAAAGTATTATTATTTTGAACTTCTTTATAAATTGTTGTTTTATTATATTCTTTTGTGATATTTTTAATTACTTCATAAAAACATTTTTCCGCAAGTTCTTTATATCCTGATTCATATGGTTTATTAGTAGGTAATGTTTCTGTATTAATAACACTTAAATGATTTATAAATTGATGTTTCTCTTTATAAAAATTTTCATATTTATTTTTTGCATCAATTATTTCGATCTCATAATTTTTTTGACTTTTTAAGTCAATTTCATTAAATCTTTCTATATTAATAATTGAATCTTTTTGTTTTATTTCAATTTCATTAAACAATTGATTTAAGGTTTCTTTATTGCTATTAAGTTTTTTAATTAAGTATTTCATTTCTTTATTATACCACTTTACTGCTGAGTCAATTTTATTAATATATGCATTATTCAAAATAGCAGAAAACTTATTTTCCTGTTTAATGAATTTTTTTTCGTCTGGTGAAAATTTATGTATATCAAATTTTTCCTTGTTATAATCAGGTAATTTATATAAAATTGAATCATTTCCGGATGAAGTTCCATATACATCAATATCATAAAAAGCAGTATTGTTGTTATTTTGTTCTGATATTTGATCCTTATGAATTTCTTTTTCATCAAAAGGAAATACTTCAATCCTGTATATTTCATAAGTTCTTAGTCCATCATCAAATGAAATTTTTATTGGTTTATAAAATTTATTTGATATTTGTGCAATACCTTCTGAAGATATTTCAAATAACTGAGCAATATCTTCCTGTTCTCTAAAAAATGTACTAAGTATGTTTTTACCATTAATCTGCCCAATTGCTTCCTGAATCATTTCATCCATCAATTCTTTAATTAATGTTTCCTCATTTGCTTTTGCGTCATGCTTAATTCTGCCAATTAAAAGAATACTTCTGGGGATTGTACGTAATCTTGATTTTAATTCTTCTCCTAATCCATTTTCTTTTAAATAATCTAATCTTTGTTTGTTTTGTTGTGTAATTGATATTTTTTTTCTTATACCATTAATTTCATTATTAATTATTTCACTTTCATTTAACAATTTAATTTTTTCATTTAATAAGCTATTATATTCCTCAACTTTATCTCGATAATATGATTCTTTTTCTTTAAGATTTTCAAACCAATCATATTTTTTAAATTTAATTCCATCCAGCCAAAATTGATTTATTTCAGTTATTTTATAATACGGTAATTCAAATATTTTTTGATTATTAGAAAGATTATCATATTGATTTTCTACCTCATTTTTAATAACTTCCAATTTTTGCTTATTGTCTTTTGCATTAATTTTAATAAAACCAGTTAGAAAATCACTTTCTGTAACACTCCAATTATCTTTAATTTCTTTACTATTAAATTCACTCAAATTATAATCTATTATATTATGATCATTATTTACTAAATTATCAGTTCGATTATTAATCTGTTGTTTATTATTAGTTTCTATTACCTTTTTTCTTTCTTTTCCCAACAATCTATTCTCTCTCTCTTTATTTTTATTACGATGTTCTTCACTTAAATATGATCTACAACTTCTTATTCTGTTATCTGTCTGTATTTTTTTTTCCTTTAAATATTTTATTCTTTTTCTTGTTTTTCTTTTTTGTTTATATTTATTTTCAAGTCTTGTTATCTCATCTTTTATCAATGGAAGAACTCTTTCATATTTATCAAGAGCTTCTTTATAATCACGTTTTTGTTTAAAACATATATCAGCATATTTTATTAAAGAGTTTACATGAAAAGGTTTTTGTTCAATTACATATAAATAGTTATCCATTGCAATATCATAATTGCCTTTTTTGTTTTGTTTATCTGCTTTTCGTAATGTTTTTCTTAATTCTCTGGGGAGTTTCATTTCTTGCGAAAATACAGATTGTGTATATAAACATAAAGAAAGTAGTATTACACCAAAAAATAAAAGGGATTTAATATTTTGCTTATTAAAAACAAATAAATATATATATTTTTGTTTTATATTAATAGTAAATACTTTCATAAAAATATCTGTTATTAATTTACTTTAAAATTTATATGATATACCGGCAAATAATCCCATAAGACTAAATTTTGAACTTGGATTAATAATTAATATACTACGATATTCATTATACAGTTCTCCATTTGCTCTTATGGCAAGTTGTCCTGCATTTATATTTTCAGAAATACTTAAGGAACCATATCTGTATTTAAAACCAATATTTGCATCAAAGCTTTTAAATAATGATTTACTAATTCCACATGTAAATGTAGCAGAGTAATTTAGGGTGCTAATTTCTACATCATTGTTTTCGCTTTCAAATTGAAGATTTTCTAAATATCCATATGGTTCAATATTATAAAGAACAACATGATATTTATTATAATACCCTTTGTCATTTGAAACACCGGAGATATCAGATTTTGAATAACAAACATAAGATACGTTTAAACTTATACTTGCAAAAATATTTATTTTCTTAATCAACTTAGAATTTTTAAATTTTATTACTTCAAAATTAAAATCAATAAAGTGAATATTTAAAGCATCTTCGATATTTGACAGGTTTGAAATAAGTTTACAAGTATCACCATCAATATCAATAAATGTATAGTCAGGATTTTTGTATAAATCCATAAATAATTTTGATTTTAAAGTAGAAATCCCTAATCCAAAACCAGCACCAATTTTATTATATCCTAACTTATCAAGATTTGTATAATAATATGTTAAATCAAAATTGGCATTATAACCTAATTTTCTGTTAGTATTATAACTGTTATTTGTAATAGAAGATAAATATGATGAACCTATTACTCCAATTTCCCATTTTTTGGCTTTATCAATTAAAATCAATTCTTCATCCGGATTATTTATCTCCACAATTTTAAAATCATTAAATTCATGTCCACGCTTAGTAAAATTAATTGTAAAAATTAATGGGAAAGTATTTTCTTCTATTCTTTCGTTACGAAAAAAGCCAAAAACTCTTTTATTGAGATTTACCTTTATCAAATATTTATTAGAACTAAGGTATTGAGGTTTATTGATAATAACATTCGTAATTTGCACACCTAATCCTGAAGGATATGAACGTTTCACCGAGAAAATATATTTATCCAGTTTTAACTTATTTTCTTTTATTTCAATATTACCTAAATCATTGAAAATATATTTATTGTTGTTATCGAAAAGATTTTTAAATTTATTAATATAATATTCTGAAATATTTTCATTATCTTCTGAAAAGCCAGAATACTTTTCATAAGCAAGAATTATTGAATCTGTCTTTTTCGAGATCAATTTTAAATCAGCACTACTAAATGTTTGAGAAATAACACTTGAGTATAAGATTGAAAAAAGAAATATTATTAAAATTTTTGTCTTCATACGTTTATTATTTTTAGATTTATTATTAATCAATTATAAATTTTGTATTATAATGCTCACCATTATTACTAATTACTTCAATAAAATAAATACCTTTTATATATGGTATATTAGTTATTATTTCGTTAGTTGAATTTTGATTATTAACTAAGAAATTACTTATAAGTTTTCCATCAAAACTCCATATTCTTGCTATTACACCTTTATTATTAACAAATATTCCATTTGGCATTTGTATAACAAAACTTCCGTTATTTGGGTTTGGATAAACTTTAATATGTTTTAAATCTTTTTGGATTTCAGGTATTTTAATTGTATTTGATTTTTCAGATAAACACCCTGTTATTTGATGTTTTATTTTAACTGAGTAATCACCATGTGAAAATACAGAATCATAATTTTGTGGGTAATAAAACTGTAATGTAGCTCCGACAATAGTATCATTATCTTTATACCACTGATATATATAACCGGAATCCGTACAAATTAATAATGTTGGAAGCATGGTATCAGAAATCATCTCTGGTTTTGAAACTATGTTTGGTTTTGGTGGAAGTGGTTTTGCAAAATTTCTATATGTTTTTTCAAATATTTTATACGATAATTCATTATCCGTAATTTCTAATCTTAAAGAATCGCTGTAATCTTGTGTTTCTAAGTTAGAAAAACTTGAATTTGTACTTGTATAAATAATAATTGAATCCGAGTAATATTTCCATTGATAATTATATTCTCCTGATCCACCATCAATATTAGCATTAAAAGTTATTGCATCTCCTGTGCATACCTTATTAGGATCTGATAAAATATCAATTTCTATTGGTTTATAAACAGAAATAATATCTTCTTTAATTATATCAAAAAAACCAAACGGATTTGAAACGAACAATTCTACAGAATATACACCTTCCGAAGAATACAAAACTTTTGGAGATTGATCGTTTGATGTATATGGCTGTCCACCTTCAAATGTCCATTCCCATATAGTATTTGGACTTGTTGGAATATTATTAAATTGAACAGTATCTCCTATAAAAATTTTTTGTGGGCCAGGAGAAAAATTATCCGCAGGTTTTTCCCCTATTGTTATTAAATTTTCTTTTATTATACTATCACTTCCAAAATCATTAATAACAACCAATGAAATTGAATATTCGCCGACATCAGAATACTTATGGCTCGGATTTCGTAAAGTAGAACTATTTTCATCTCCAAAATCCCACTCCCATGAATGTTGATAGTCCGAGTAAAGTATGGAATTATCTGTAAACTGAATTGTATCTTCTGTTGATGTCATATTTGTGTCAACAGAAAAATCAGCTTCCGGTTTATTACCAACATGAATAAAATCTACCTTATTTTCTTCTGTGTCAGCTCCTAATATATCGGTAATTGTTAAACTTACATCATAATCTCCAATAGCATTATAAGTAATAGTTGGATTTTGATCATTTGATGTATCTGGATCTCCGCCTTCAAATGTCCATGCCCATGTTTCAATAAAATTTATTGAATTGTGATGAAATTGGGTTGAACCTCCCGGTGTTAAATATTCTTCACTTACAGAAAAATCAGCATCAGGCTGTGGAATTACCAAAATGTAATCTTGTTTCTCTAATTCATCTGAACATCCAGATTTATTTTTGACTACAAGTTTAACATTATATTGACCAGTATTTGAATATAATATTTCAGGTGGATTTTGAGCATTTGATGTACCAGGATTTCCACTTACAAATGTCCATACCCAGTCTGTAACATCATCACTAGAATCATCAGTAAATATTACAGAGTTCTCAACATGAATCGTTTCAGGAACTCCTAAGAAATTTGCTGTAGGATTGGGATGAACAGTAAGTATTGCATCATCAGTAACGTCACCACACGGAGAATAAACTGTTAATGTTAAAGTAACATCATCAC
>JAIOSH010000279.1 GCA_021107685.1 Bacteroidales bacterium
TTGCAGGCTTCAAAATAAATTGTACTTTTACTCATATTTTTAAATTTTAAGTTAAACATGAGCAAAATGTAATCATTTTTGTGGTTTAGCTAAAGCTACCTCCCGAAAGGGAGGTTTAGTTCAACAATATCTCATGAATTGAATGGGAGAATAGCAATATGTATTACAGGATTAAGCACTATTTTTAATAACCTTACATCAATTATTCATAAGTATAATGATGAAGAATTGTCTAATTCAGTATTTTTTGATTTAATTCAAAATTGTAAAAGTAACACTGATATCGTTTTTAGAAATATGAAAGAAGCCTCTGAAGTTGTAAATAAACTTAAACAATTTACTAAAGATCAAATTACAGAACTACCAAGGTCATTTAAAGTTAAACCCTTAATTGATGAAATTATTGATATAATAAAATTTGATTGGGTTTCCAAGGATTTAAAATTAAATTTTAATATTGATTGTAATCAAGATATAGAAATAAATAGTTATCCAGGTGCATTCAGTCAAGTATTTTCAAATTTAATATTAAATTCTGTCCGTCATGGAATGACAAAAAGATATAGTGGTAATATTAGTATTTCAATAGAAGTAATAGATATTTCAAAAGTTAGTAAAATGAGAATTATTTATGAAGATGATGGAGTGGGTATTGATCCTAAAATAAGTGATAAAATTTTCACACCTTTTTTTACAACGAACAATAAAATTGGATATGGCCTGGGTTTGAGCATTGTTAAAGATATTATAACTAAACAATTAAAAGGCACAATAGAAAATATATCTAAAGAAAGCGATGGCGTTCGTTTTATAATATTATTTTAATTATAAATTACTTAAGCAATATATAATAATTATGAGCTCAGATAATAGACAAGAGGAGATATTTTCAAAGGATAAAACATTTGAAACTAATCTAACTGATTATTGGAAAATCCTAATCGTAGATGATGAGAATGATTACTATGAAATAATAAAAGGAGCAATAAAAAGATTTGTTTTTTTTAATAAAAGGTTAAAATTATTTCAAGCTAAAACTTTAATTGAGGCGGAAAATATATATAAAGATAATCAAGATATTTCAATTGTATTATTAGATATTAGATTAAAAAAAGAGTTGGGCTTTAATTTTGTTAAATTTTTACGAGACGAAAAGAAGAATATTAAAATCCAAATAATATTGATAACGGCTTTTGATGCCGAATTTCCAGCAACAAAAATCCTTGCTACATATGAAATATCCAATTATTATTTGAAGGTAGAACTTACACAAGATAAACTATATGTAATTATTTTCTCATCTTTGAGGAACTTTATAACTATCAATAATATCGAAAAAAGTCTTAGAAATGTTATTTTACAAAGAACTAAATTAGAAGATAAATTTAAAATAAAATTCATCAGTAATCAACAAGATAAAATTAGAATTGAAGAAAAGGATAAAACGATTACAATATTAAAAGAAATCTTGAATAGCCGAAAAGAAGAGAGTGCCAACAGCAATAATTTATTATTATTTACGCATGGCCTTGGAGGAAGTAAAAAAAGATGGCAAGAAATGTTAAATGTAATAAAAGATGATAGGAATTTTTATTTAAAATTTAATGATGATACTTATGAATATCGTGCTCCAATATTTATTATGAAGTTTTGGACTCCATCTTCTAAAATACAGGATATAAGTATTGGATTAAAAACTCATATAGATGAAAAATGTAGCTCTTACTCAAATATTATTTTAGTTTGTCATAGCATGGGTGGTTTAGTAGCTAGAAAATATATTTTAGAAGAATATAAAGCGGGAAGAAAAATTAATATATCAAAGTTATTATTATATGCTACACCAAATAATGGTGCAGAATTAGCAAAGCTAGGTAAATTTATTAGTTGGCGTAATAATCCAATTAAGCAGATGTGTAAGGATTCTGATTTCATTGAAAGTTTAAATGAAGATTGGTATAAATTTAAAATTAACGATAAATTATTAGTCAAGTATGTATTAGCTGGTCAAGACAATATTGTAAGTAAGGAAAATGCTATACCAATTTGGGGAGAAACAAATATTGCAAGGGATGATGATAAAAATCATTTTAGTATTGGGAAACCGAAAAATAAATATGATTTATCTTATGTCATTCTAAAAAATTTTGCATTAAGTTAATACGATTTCAGGTTAAGTGGCTAACTAAAGTTGATTATTTTTATCCTTTCATTTAATGTTTATTGTAGATTGGCCTATTTGCTAAAATTAACACTTTTTTAAACAGTATCGTTTATTTAATTTTATCATGTAAAGTTAAGTAACATCTTTTCAAAATTTCTTCTCCTAAACAGCATCTTTACAGGATTCTTGTAAGCAGGAAATATGAAATGCCTAATGCAGCAATGCTGTAAACAAATTGATTTTGTCATTCAATCATTCAAAAATTCACCCTGTGGAATAGTTTACTACATTCATCAGGGTAAATCTAAAATCAACCTGCCCCGTAGCGAAGCATAAAGGGGATTCTATATTCAAAAGCTGTGATAATAACACGATTTCTAATGAGCCAACGGTTTTGTGAAAAAGGGCAAGGTACAGTTGGTGAAAAGAGCTTCTGTACTGTTTGGCGAACCGCCAAGTACGAGAACCGTACGCTTGGTGGTGTGAGAGGCTCTCCCCATCAGTTCTTACTGGTGGGGCAGTCTACTTGATTAAGGCACGTTATTCATTAATTAGTTCTGTTAAATCATTCTTTCCAAAATTGATATACCCATCTTTTATTAGTTTTCCCGATTTGTCATAAATTGCATAGTGTGGAATTCCTTTAATTTCCAATATTCTCTTTAAATCAGTACTTTGTTTTTTATCCAAACAATAGTGAATTCCTCCCAACTCATAAATTTTGACTAAATTTTGCCATCGCTTATAGTTTGTTGTTCCATTTAAACAGAAGTAAACAAATTCTATATTCTGGCCTTCAAAAAAGTTAAACAACTGTTTCATTTTCGGAAACTTTTCAATACATGGACTACAATAAGTTCCCCAACAATCAATTACGATAACTTTATTTCTATTGATTTCAAAAATTGTATCTAAAATATTCTTAATTGATTTCTCTTTTATAATGTCAGCTAAAACAATTGTTTTTGAGGGATTTTCGATTTTGCTTTTTGTTGAATGATAAAGTTGATCTAAATTTTCTTTAAGGAAAGTAGTCGATATTTCATGCTCTATTGTTGCAATAAATTTTTCATATGGTTTTATATTTCCAGCATTAATTTTTGATGAAAGCCAATAGCACAAAACAAGTTCTTTCGTAAACTCACCTTTAGAATGTTCAATAATTCCCTCCATAAAAATAGAATCAGCTTTTAGATTATTCTCGTCAATCTGATTAAAAAATTCCATATTCTCTTCAATTATTTTTGATTTTATTGAACCAGCAAAGTATTCTGGAATAAATAAATTTAAATTGTATGTAGCTGCTATCATATCTTTATTTATAGGTAGCAACTTCTCTTGAAATCTGTAAAAGTCATTTCCTATCTCAATATCATTTCGGTATATTGGGAACCAATACATATAATGATAATAGAGCTTGGAAGCATACCATTTAGTCCAACTCTCAATTTCTTTGGAAAAATTATGATCCTCCATAAACTTTTTACATAACCGCATTGATTCTGACTGAACACTATTCATAAATGATATAAAAAGAGTTTCACTCATATTATCTCGTGCTTCTTCAATGTCTTTTAAATCTATTGAATTGGATGTAATATATTTTTGAAAGTTTATTATAAGTTCGTTTTCAAAACTTCTTGCACCAGTTACAGAAATAGAACTCCAGAAATCAAGTTTGCCATATTCGAACTCAATATTAATATTATCTCCTGGATGGGTGAAGATTAGAAAATTCGCTTTATTAGCAATTATTCGAATATCACTTGGTATATTATTAATAAATGAGTAAGTAAACTGTCCAAGACTGTCTATCGTAATTGTCTCAATTTTATCTTCTATACATAACTTTGGTGCGAAGATTCTTACCTCGGTATTTTCTGGCTTGAAGTCAATTATTTTTCCTGTTATCGTAACTGATTTAAAGGCCTGATTTTCTGTAGAAGAATGGCATGAATATAAAATGAAAAGAAGAAAACAAATATAAATCTTTAGTTGTTTCATGTTATTTCAATTTAATGTGCCTTAACGGTTCTAATATGGGGCGTTTGGTAATTTGAAACACCTACCTATCAAACCGCTATAAATTTTATTAAATGCACAAGCCATAAAATTAGCACTATCCGCCAAATGACCTATATTTTTTGTGTGTGCCCAGCATGAGCAGAGCACACCCACCGAAAGCTTTATAAAAATTGCAAAAATACAAATAAAATTTTTATGAGCAAAA
>JAIOSH010000076.1 GCA_021107685.1 Bacteroidales bacterium
TTAAATTAAGCAATGATACATTAAAACCTCTTTTTAACAGGGCTTCAATGGCAACCTATCCGCCGGGTTCAACATTTAAGGTAGTTAATGCTTTAATTGGTCTTCAGGAACGTGTTTTATTTCCAAACACAAAATATTCTTGTAATGGACCCGAAACCAAGCCTATCGGATGCAGTCATCATCATAAATCACCACTTATTCTAATAGAATCCATTGAGCAATCCTGTAATCCTTATTACTGGAATGTTTTTAAAACGATTATTGATAACCCATCATATAAAACAACACAAGAAGGTTTTAATGCCTGGCGAGATCATGTTCTTAGCCTTGGATTTGGTAAAAATTTGGATAATGATATTATTAATCAAAAAAATGGAAATGTACCAAAGGATAAATATTATGATAAATATTTCGGTAAAGGTATATGGAAATCTCTTACAATAAGGTCACTCTCTATCGGACAAGGTGAATTATTGGTAACCCCATTGCAATTAGCCAATTTTGTTGCAATTGTTGCAAATAAAGGATTTTATTATAGTCCTCATCTCGTTAGGTCTATAGATTCAAAGGATAATTATATTGAAAAATACAAAGAAAAGAAAAAAACAAGTATTAACTCAAAATATTTTAATGTTGTTATTGAAGGTATGTCAAGGGTTTTTAAAGGTGAACATGGAACTGCAAGATGGCATAAAATTGATAGCATTCCTGCTTGTGGTAAAACAGGTACTGTTCAGAATCCACATGGTAAAGACCATTCAATTTTTATTGCTTTTGCACCCATTGACAATCCTGAGATAGCTATATGTGTTGTTGTTGAAAACAGCGGTTTCGGGTCAACATGGGCAGCCCCAATGGCTACATTGATGATTGAAAAATATTTAAAGGCTTATGTTAAAAGAAAATGGATTGAAGAAAGAATGTTAAATGCAAATTTTATATCAGGAAATTGAGACCAAAAAAAAGCATATTTTATAATATTGACCGCCTAACAATATTTTTATATCTCATGTTGATTTTTATGGGATGGATTAATATTTATGCAGCGGTTTACAATGAGGAGCATAAAAGCATCTTTGACATTTCGCAAAGTTATGGCAAGCAACTGATATGGATTATTACATCAATTATATTGGCAATTATTATATTAATTATTGATGCAAAGTTTTTTTCAACTTTTTCATATTTGATATATTTTATAACTATTTTACTTTTAATAGCAGTTTTACTAATGGGAAAGGAAATTGCAGGCTCAAGATCATGGTTTCAGATTGGCAGTTTTTCCTTACAGCCTTCCGAATTTGCTAAATTTGCAACTAACCTTGCTCTTGCCAAATATCTAAGTAAGCTAAACATTAATATACATAAGTTCAAAACAAAGCTAAATGCTTTTTTTATATTGGCATTGCCTACTGTTTTAATTCTATTACAAAATGATACGGGTTCAGCCCTTGTTTATTTTTGTTTTATTTTTGTTTTATACAGAGAGGGTTTATCAGGCAATATTATGATTGCAGGTGTTTTAATAGCCTTACTGTTTATTTTAACTCTTTTACTTAATAAATTTATTGTAGTCGGGATACTGTTTACTATTGCTATTTTTATTATTATAATAAAAAAGAATAAGAGAAATATATTAATAGTTTTCGGCTTGTATATACTGGCATTTGGTTTTGTTTTCAGTGTTGATTATGCATTTGAAAAAATGTTGGAACCACATCAGAAAAAAAGAATAAATGTATTAATAGGTAAAGAAACTGATTTAAAAGGAGCGGGGTATAATGTTAATCAATCAAAGATAGCTATTGGTTCCGGAGGGTTTTCAGGAAAGGGGTTTTTAAAAGGCACACAAACCAAGTATAATTTTGTGCCGGAACAAAGCACTGATTTTATTTTTTGCACTGTTGGTGAAGAATGGGGGTTTGTTGGAAGTTTTATTGTTATTATATTGTTTGTTGGTTTACTTATCAGGATTATAATTATTGCCGAACGGCAACGTTCGGTATTTACCAGAATTTATGGTTATGGATTAGCTTCGGTATTGTTTTTTCATTTTGCCGTTAATATTGGAATGACATTAGGTTTAGCACCTGTTATTGGTATTCCGCTTCCCTTTTTTAGTTATGGTGGTTCTTCTTTATGGGCTTTTACAATACTGCTGTTTATATTTATCAAACAGGATTCATACAGGCTGGAGCTTTTATAGATAACCTAACGCCCTAAAAAGCAAGTCGGAAGTTTGAAAGTTTAAATAAATATTAAAAAAGTGTAAACTACTTTTAGCCAATTTTGAAAAATGCCGAACTTTTTCACTTTGTAGTATATAAATATAATAAAACATATCTCAGGTGGTAAACCGGTAAATCGTAATGTAACCCCATAAAAAAAATTCGATGGGGCTTCGCTCCATACCCCAAATAATAAAATAGTAAAATTGTCAAAGCGTCCTAATCCCTGAGACAACGGACGCTAAAGCCATCTTGCTTACTGCTGCTGCTCACGCCTACGGCGCCATCGTAGTAGGTCAGGCCGCGGTACCAGGAGCCGCTCGACGAGCCCTCGGCAGAAGACCACCAGAGCCCGTAGTCGCCAACGTAGTAGAAATTACCACTGCCGCTACGGTCGCCGCCCGGAAGACCTGAAAACCCATAATTATCTGTGCCATTTTCACTGCTTTCATTCCACCGTGGGTGCTCGCTTGTATTACAGCCCCAGCCCTGCGGTGAATTCACCTGTCTGCACGATTTTAGCTCATTGCCGTGAGGAGAGGCTGTTCCTCCAATAAAATCGGTCAATGCTGTCCATTCATCGTTTGTTGGAACATGCCATCCTGTTGGGCAAAGACCGTTGGCATCAACAGTTGCATACCAGTTATATAGTGCCCCGTACAGGTCTTTCCACGAAATATCGTTGTCGTACCATACATAGGCACCTGTTGTGAGATTAAACCACGCGCCATCATCCGTTACGTTTGGTATTGGAGTGCCGTTTTGGTATGTTGTGGTTTTCAGGTTTTCTGCCATCCAGCATTGTGAGCCAATTTGTACGGTGTTGTATGTGTTGCCGTCAATGTCTGTTACAGTTGGCATTCCGGGGCAGGGATTTCCTGCATAATGGAATGTATAAGTTTGGCTGCCTGTTGGCGAATCAATTATGGTTCTCTCCCCAATATCTGAATAGCAGGTATATTTCAATTCATCTCCAAGGCTAAATTCAAAATTAAAAATGGCTTCTTTAGATTTAAAACCAATCACATTATCTTCATATTCACATAAAACTATTTTGCATTTCCCTC
>JAIOSH010000145.1 GCA_021107685.1 Bacteroidales bacterium
CTCTGCGGATTGTGTGAACTTCTTTTTATCTTTTCCAATCGAAAGAAAACAAAACTTAAAGAAGATGCTATAAAAGTAATCAAATTATTATATACCCCAGCACCTCAAAATATTATTTAGCCAATAAATTTTAGCCTTAAAAGTATGATACACACACTTTGTTGTTTTTACTTTTGATATTTGTAATTTGAAATAAAATGGGATATAACCGCGACCTGTCAGCGTGCAAAACACCTGTCAGCGTCAAGATAACTTATAAAGCATAAGCAAAAAATCGAACCATTGGGGAATGGCAATAATCACATTATCAACACACTGATGGATTGTAAAAAAATAACCTATACATCTTGACTCGTTCTTTTGTGCTTTATCTTCGTTGCAAACCCTAACATTTCATCACAGCAAAACGTTATAATCAGAAAATCTATACTCAAAGTCAGGGAATAGGAATTAAAATGGCTTAATCTTCCATGTATTTCCACTATTTAATAAATCATCAACGGATTTTAAGGGAGAAGTTTTCTTAGCTCTTTTTATTAATTTTTCCATTGAATTTTCATAAGTTGGATATTTCACGGAACGAATGACACCTAATGCAACAGGAAATTCCGGAGGGTACATTCTTGCAAGCATTAAATGAATACCGGGGTCGGCTGTATTTTTATTATGTATTAAAATATTTTTTTCTGAAATACCATTTTCTCCTAATTTTACAACTTTCAATTTAGTACCATTGCATTGAATACCTTTATCATTATTTTTGCCAAAAATCATAGGCTCCCCATGTTTGAGATGTAATTGATTTTCGTCTTTTGTTTCTTTAGAAGTTATTATAGAATGTATTTGATTACTGAAAATAACACAATTTTGAAGTATTTCTATCAAAGAAGTTCCTTTATGTTTAGCTGATTCAAGCATTACTTCAGTCATCATTTTAGGATTAGTATCAACTACTCTTGCAAAAAAAGTACCCTGTGCTCCAATAACTAATTCACCGGGATTAAAAGGATGTTCAATTGTGCCTTGCGGAGATGTTTTTGTTATTGTGCCAAAAGATGTTGTAGGAGAATATTGGCCCTTTGTCAGACCATAAATTTTATTATTGAATAATAATATATTTATATCAATATTTCTTCTTAATATATGAATAAAATGATTGCCTCCAATAGCCATAGAATCTCCATCACCTGTAGCCATCCAAACACTTAATTCCGGATTTGTAATTTTAATACCGCTTGCAAGTGCGGCAGCTCTGCCGTGAATACCATGGAAGCCATAAGTTTTTACATAATAAGGAAATCTTGAAGAGCATCCAATACCTGATACTATAACAAAATTTTCTTTTTTAGTTCCAAGGTTGGGTAAAACTTTTAAAAGGGAGGATAATATAGCATGGTCACCACATCCGGGACACCATTTTACCATCTGGTCACTAACAAAATCTTCTTTTGTTAGTTTAACGGGCTGTTCTATTTCTATTTCTATTGTTTCATTTGACATAGCTATTTCTCCTCTAATATTTGATTAAATTTATCAACTAATTCGGAAACTCTAAAAGGTAAACCTTGTATTTTATTGAATTGCTCAAATTTAATTTGCTGAAAATTCATTCTGAGGTATAAAACAAATTGCCCTAAATTTAGTTCAGCGACAATAATTTTTTTGAAATTACTAAAAATATCTTCGGTGTTTTTTGGCAATGGATTTATATAATTAAAGTGGGCAAGACTAACTTTTTTGCCTTTTTTCTGCATTTTTTTAACAGCCTCTAATAAAACGCCATGAGTTCCTCCCCATCCAACTACTAATAAATCACCTTTCTTTTTTCCAATAATTTTTTGTTTAGGGATATAATTAGCAACTCTTTTTACTTTATCTGCTCTAAGTTCACACATTAGCTGGTGATTATCAGGGTCGTGTGAAACATTACCATAAATATTCTCTTTTTCCAGACCACCAATTCTATGTCGTAAACCTTCGCTGCCAGGTATAGCCCATAAACGATTTAATTTTTCATTATCTCTTTTATAAGGTTCATAATCAGGGTCATTAGGTTTAACAATAGGAGGATTTATTGCAGAAAGGTCAGCAATTTTAGGTATTTTAAAAATTTCCGAGCCATTTGCTAAATATCCATCAGTTAATAAAATAACCGGTGTCATATGTTCTATGGCAAGCCTTGAAGCTTCGTAAGCATAATAAAAACAATTAGAACAAGAAGATGCCGCAATAATGATTACAGGAGCTTCTCCGTTTCTTCCAAATAATGCCTGCAACAGGTCAGATTGTTCGGATTTTGTTGGCAAACCTGTTGAAGGTCCTCCTCTCTGTACATCAACAATTACAATAGGCAATTCTGTCATTACAGCCAAGCCAATTGCCTCACTTTTTAATGAAAGACCTGGTCCTGAAGTTGTAGTAACTGCTAATGAGCCGGCAAAACTAGCACCTATTGAAGAAACAATACCGGCAATTTCGTCTTCAGCCTGAAATACTTTTGCTCCAAATTGTTTGTGTTTAGATAATTCCTGGAGAATTTCCGATGCAGGAGTAATAGGATATGAACCTAAAAATAAATTTCTACCCGAGCGTTCTGCTGCAGCCAAAAAGCCCCATGCTGTTGCAACATTTCCTGTAATATTTCTATATGTACCTTTTTCAAGTTCAGCAGGTTCTAAATTATATGTAGATTCTATTGCTTCTATTGTATCAGCATAGTTATAACCTGCTCTTAAAATCTGTTTATTAATTTTTAATACTAAAGGTTTCTGTTTAAATTTTTCTTCTAAAAAACTATCTGCTGATTTATAATCCCTGTTAAAAATAAAAAAAATAATACCAAGTGCAAACATATTTCTGCTTTTCATAGCTGTTTTATTGTCCACATCAAGATTAGCAACACATTCTTTTGTAAGTGTTGAAATAGGAGCTTTAACCAAATTATAATCTTTAAGGCTATCATTATTGAGCGGATTGTCTGTATAGCCTGCTTTCTTTAAAGCTTTTTCCGTGAAAGTATCTGTGTCAATAATAATTGTAGCACCTGTTCTTGCCCATTTTATATTAGATTTGACAGATGCAGGATTCATTGCAACCAAAACATCAGCCAAATCGCCTGTTGTATAGATATCTTTATGACCTATATGTACCTGAAACCCTGAAACACCAGCTATAGTTCCTTGCGGAGCCCTGATTTCAGAAGGATAATCAGGAAAAGTAGCAAAATCATATCCTGCTATTGCAGAAGCATCTGAAAAAAGAGTACCTGTCAATTGCATCCCGTCACCTGAATCCCCTACAAATCTGACTACTACATCTTCAACATTAACTACATTATTATGCTTTTTTGTCATTTTTTATTATTTTTTTAAAAAATCGCAGCAAAGTTAAATGTTTTATTATTTTTAAAACATAATTTTTTTATAATTTTTTTAAACAAATTTATGGTGATAACTTTTACTATAAATTAATAATATATTATGGGGGATTTTACACTTTTGATTATCATGCTGCTTTGCTTTTTCCAATTTTAGGGTTAAAGATTTTTAGGGATAACATTGCCAAAAGCAAGGCAGGCGAACTCGGTACGAAATGGAATATTGGGAATCTAAATTTTATTGTTGAACCCTTTCAGGGTTCTGTTTTAAATTTTGTTTTGTTTTCCCTGCACTTTGTACAGGGCTATTCATGTTCAATCCCTATCAGGATTGTGCAATAAATCTCATACATGAGCAAACCACGAAGTGGTTAAACGTAAATAGCCACAGGTTCACCCCGTAGAATAGCAAAGCTATTTATTCAACGGGGTAAACCTGTGGTCAAAAGGTAAAAACCACATTACAGAACCCTGAAAGGGTTCAATAAATCAAGGCTAAATATTTTTCCTTCCTTTGTTTTGTTGCATAACCATTGAATTTTTTAATTTGTAATTATTATTCTAAAATCTAAAATCAATATAAGGAAATAATTTATTTATTCAAGTGTGAAAGGTTACAAAAATTTTTTATTTGATTATTTATTATCTTCTGCATACCATTCTGCATAGGAAGTAACGGTTTCTCTTAGTTTCATACTATGTAAACTTATATTATCAGGTAATTTATTATTAATTCGTTTAACAAAATCTATTAATAAATTTTCACTGGTAGGTTGATAATCAACAAAAATTAATTTATCAAAAATGCTATGTCCTTTTTCAAATATTTTTTTCTCTATTTGATTATTTAGCACTAATGCGTGGTCAAATTCAGATATAATATTTTTATTTACAATTGATTTTAAATGGCTAAAATCAATAACCATACCATTTTTTGTTGAATTTTCATTATTAACAGGCTTTCCAATTACAGTTACTATTAATTCGTAAGAATGTCCGTGAATATTTTTACAAGGTCCATCATAATTTAAAAGAGCATGAGCCATTTCAAACTTAAATTCTTTTGTTAATCTGATAAGTGTCAATTTTATAATTATTTTAATATGCTTTAGCAAAAACAACACGCTGTTTAGATGGTTTTCCAGTATAAATACATTTTCCTTCTTCAGGATTATTATCTAAAGGAATTGTACGTATGGTAGCTTTTGTTTCTTCCTTGATTTTTTCTTCTGTTTCTTCTGTTCCATCCCAGTGTGATAAAAGAAATCCTCCTTTTTTATCAATAATTTCTTTGAATTCATTCCATGAATCAACCTTGTAAGTATTATCCTCTCTAAATGAATACGCTTTTTGAAAAAGATTTTTTTGTATTTGTTCCAATAAATGTTCTACTTTATTTTCAATATCGGTTATTTTTAATACTTCTTTTTCCAAAGTATCCCTTCTTGCAATTTCAACTGTTTCATTCTCCAAATCACGTGGTCCTATTACTAATCTGACAGGAACTCCTTTAAATTCATATTCTGAAAATTTCCAGCCAGGTTTGAAAGTATCTCTATCATCATATTTAACGCTAATTCCTTTTTTTTGGAGAGCTTTTTTTATTTGATTTGCTTTTTCAGAAATTTGAGCTAATTGTTCTTCCTTTTTATAAATAGGAACAATAACAACCTGTATAGGTGCTAATTTTGGTGGTAAAACCAAGCCATTATCATCTGAGTGAGCCATTATTAAAGCACCCATCAGTCTTGTAGAAACACCCCATGATGATGCCCATACATATTCTAATTTATTTTCTTTAGAAAGGAATTTTACATCAAATGCTTTAGCAAAATTTTGTCCTAAAAAGTGAGAAGTTCCGGATTGTAAAGCTTTACCATCCTGCATTAAGGCTTCAATACAATAAGTTTCAATTGCACCTGCAAAACGCTCGTTAGGAGATTTGGTACCTTTTAATACAGGTAAAGCCATCCAATTTTCTGCGAAATCAGCATATATATTTAACATTTGTTTAGTTTCTGCAATTGCCTCATCTTTAGTAGCATGAGCAGTATGCCCTTCCTGCCATAAAAACTCAGTAGTCCTTAAAAACAATCTGGTTCTCATTTCCCAACGAACAACATTTGCCCACTGATTAACCAATATTGGTAAATCCCTGTATGATTGAATCCAGTTTTTATATGTATCCCAAATTATTGTTTCTGATGTAGGTCTAACTATTAATTCTTCTTCTAATTTTGCATCTTCGTCAACAATTATTCCTTTTCCATCATCTGAATTTTTTAAACGATAATGTGTAACAACTGCACATTCCTTAGCAAATCCTTTAACATGACTGGCTTCTTTGCTAAAAAACGATTTTGGTATAAAAATTGGAAAATAGGCATTGGAATGACCTGTATCTTTAAACATTTTATCAAGTGCTGACTGCATTTTTTCCCATATAGCATAACCATAAGGTTTAATTACCATACAGCCTCTTACTGCTGAATTTTCAGCCAAATCGGCTTTTATTACAATGTCATTGTACCATTGTGAATAATTTTCCTGACGTGTAGAAAAGTTTTTAGCCATTTTTTAAGTGTGGTATAATATTTGTTAATTTTTAAGTGTTATTTAAAATTTTGGACAAAAATAATAAATTAAATAATGTATAATAATAATCTTATAACAAATAAATTAAAACACAAGGAGGGTACAGTTATGAAAACTATAATTTCAATATTCGCATTATCAATATTTTTATTTGCAGGATGTTCCTCAACTTATAATGCATCATCAACTTATGATGATGTTTACTTTTCAGCTAAAGATAAACAGGTACAAACAGCACAATCAGAACCGGAAATTCTAACTGCTGAACCTGATAATTATCTTACAGATTATGACGATAACACTTATACGGAAGAAAAAGATCTTTCCGATTATGATCCTTACTATTCAACAAGTGAAACAATAACAGACCCTGAAGGAAATACTTATGTTACTAATAATTATTATGAAGGTTATAATTATGATGATTATTATGATTATGCCTATGCTGCAAGGATAAGAAGGTTTCATGACCCTTATTTAGATTTTGGCTATTATAACCCATACTATACAAACGCATATTGGTACAATTATGATCCTTATTATTGGGGTACAAGTATTTATATGGGTTATAATTGGTATTATCCTTCCCGTTATTATGGTTCTTCATTTTATTTTGGATGGAACTGGGGTTGGGGTAGTTTTGGCTATGGCTGTGGTTATCCTTATTATGGATATGGTGGATATTGGAACGGTTACTATAATGGTTATTGGAATGGCTACTGGGATGGTTATTGGGCAGGAAACTATTATTATAACAGCTATGATTATAATTCAAATTATTATTACGGACACAGATCATCAAGGGGAAGTTCCAATAGCGGACCTTCAAAAACCAGAAATTCAAGGACTTTTGGCGAAAGATACGAACAAGCTGTTGCTTCAAAGCGTACTTCACCAAATATTAATACCAATAGCTCAAGAATTGAACAAAAAGGAAAAATTAATCAATACCAAAATGATATTAACAGAACTACTGTTGATAATAATAAAACCGGAATTGAACGACCTAACATTAGTTCAGAAAATAAACAAAATATTAGTGTAAGCAGAACTAATAAAACCAAAATAAATAATTTCACTACACCGAACAATACTGAAAGAAATAAAATTACAAATATTAATTCTGCTGAAAATAATAACAAGCTAAGGGTTTCTCCATCTTCCGAAAAAAATCAAAATAAAGGTTTAAGCCAAAGAAATACTAATGAATCTAAAATCGGTACCAGAAATTTAAATGAAAATAAACAAAGATATTCATACAGGAAACCTATAAACAATCAATCCGAAAAACACACTAAATATTCTCCCGGCAGTCAATATGATAAAAAAAACAATTATAGATCACCTAAGCCCGAACAACGATATTCTAAACCTAAAACATATAATTCTCCTAATAATTCAAAACCCAAATCAAGTCAGGAATATACAAGGGCTAAATCAAGAAATACAAATACTTATAGTAAACCTAAAACTAATTCTAATAAAAACTATAGTACACCTAATAAAACAAAAAGTAATAGAAGTTACTCACAGCCACAGAAAACAAGAAGTAACAGCTATTCACCTCCTTCAAGGTCAAGCAGTAGCAAAAGTTATTCTTCCCCTTCAAGGTCAAGCAGTAGCAAAAGTTACTCATCGCCTTCAAGGTCAAGTAGTAGCAAAAGTTATTCTTCTCCATCAAGGTCAAGTAGTAGCTCTTCACGTTCTTCCGGTTCATCATCAAGGTCTTCCAGTTCATCATCAAGGTCTTCCGGTGGAAGAAAAAGATAATAAAATAAATTTAAGGGTTGAATTTAAATAATTTTTATTTAACCCTTATTTTTAGTAAATCAATATTAAAAATTAAAGTTATAATAGAATGAAAAAAAAATCATTAATAGTATTATTTGTAACATTATATAGCTTATCATTATTTGCACAGAATGATGTTGATGCTCTGAGATATTCAAAGATAACATTTGGAGGATCAGCAAGGTATATGGCTTTGAGTGGAGCATTCGGCGCACTTGGTGCAGATTTTTCAACTTTAAGTACAAATCCTGCAGGTATAGGTTTGTACAAAAAATCTGAATTTTCAATAACACCTTCCTTTTATATTGGACAAACATCTTCGGAATATAATGACTTTACACTTGATGACTCTAAATATAATTTTAATTTAA
>JAIOSH010000510.1 GCA_021107685.1 Bacteroidales bacterium
ATGGGGCAACTCAAGGTTTTGACAATGAATTTGACGGATATAAATTAAAAGGAATTTTTGAAGCTCCTCAACTTTATTCATTTGCTCAGGATATAATTTTATCAATAAATGTTTTACCTGAAATTACTAAAGACCTGACAATTCCTTTAGGCTTTGAAGCAGGTGAAACAAATGAATATATTTTAACAGCATCAGAAATGAATAGTTTCGAACCGATAATCACCTTTAATTTGGAAGATTTACAACAGGATGAATTGATCAATTTACGTCAAACACCAACATATACTTTTATAGCTAAATCAGATGATGAACCGGGCAGATTTATCCTGCATATTTCAAATCCAAGTTATTCAATAGAAGAAAAAGAGCAAAAAGACATTATAATTTATTCTTATGAAAATAATATTTACATAAATGTTCCTGATAATGTAAAAGGAGAAATCATAGTGTATAATGTATTAGGACAGGATATTTTACATAAAACAATTGAAAAGGGAATAATAAATAAAATAAATATTATTTATCCCACAGGCTATTATATGGTTAAGGTAATAACAGATAAAGAGGTTGTATTAAAGAAAGTGTTTATAGAATAGGGTTCATCAATAAAGTCAAAAATAAAAAAACAGTTTTTATTTAAGTCTAATGCTATTTTCAACCTTTTATCAATTTCAGTAAGGGTGTTAGAATTAACAACACCTAATTCACCTGTAAAATTAATTTATTTAATGTTGCGAGTTTATTTAGAAAATCAAAAGCGCCACCTTCTTGTGCAATTAGATGAAGTTCATCTGTTGTAAAATTTATACTTCGCATACCGATTCAGGCAAGTAACTATCTTATCAAAACCATCTTTCCCGTTTCATTTACACCATTACCCCTTATCCTGAAATAATAAATCCCTGGCGGATGATCTCCTGCATACCAATTAAACCGGTGTTGCCCCTTTGCCTGGTTCTGGTATGAATAGCTCTTAACTGTTTTACCTTCAATATCAAAAATATGGATTAACACATCGGTTTCCCATTCCAGTTCATATATAATAGTAGTTTTACCGGAAAAAGGGTTTGGATAGTTCACTATGGCATTTTATCCGGATTTATCCGGTATTCCTGAAATCCAACCGTTCCGCTCACATTTTTATTAAGGATAATTCCGGTGAGCCATCCGTCTTCACTTCCGGCAATCCACCCCAGTTCATAACTTAGCATAAATATACTGCTGAGGACAGCATTCCCGCTCACATAAAAATAATCCTCTACCCATGTTGTTCCTCCGTCGTTTGTCGTCAGTATCTTATTATCTCCTACAACCCAGCCATGCAACGCATCAATAAAATAAACATCGTACAATCCCTCAAAAAATCCTCCTGTATATTGAGTAACCCAATTTCCCCCCCCATCATCCGTAAAAACGATTTGCGAACTCAAATGTCCTCCTGTTGCCCATCCGGTCTGACTATCAAAAAACATTTAGTCAAAAAAAAAATTATTTATCAGCCCTGAACGCTTACAAATAAATAAATATAAGAAGTAAATTTATAATTTTATGAAATGTTTTATCACTATGCTATATTTTTTTATAATTTTGAAAAATAACAGGTTTTTTATTATTTTTATAAATCTTATTATACCCATTGAAACCTAAAATCGCAAGTATTTTGTGGATTGTGAATAAGGCTTCATTTCAACTTCGCTCAATGAGCATCGCCTCACTGGCACCATGAGCGTTTACATTGAGAGGAGTCGAAATGAAGTCGAAGGGTGCTCATTTTCAAACTATAAAAATAAGCTTGCGGATTTAAATTGAAAACGACTATAAAAAATTATTAATTGTGAATTAATCCAGCTAAAGCAGAATGAAAAAAAAGAATATTCATTTCATTGTAAATCCGGTTTCGGGTATAGGTAAGCAAAAGGTCATTGAAAAGCAAATTGAAGAGCATTTAGATAAATCAAAGTACGAGTACCGTGTTATCTATACAAAAACCCCGGGTCATGCTACTGAACTCAGTAAAGAAGCGGTACAGAGCAATGTAAATATTTTAGTTGCTGTTGGCGGAGATGGTTCGGTTAATGAAATTGCCAGGGGTTTGATTGGAACTGATACAGTCCTTGGAATTATTCCAACAGGTTCGGGTAATGGCTTGGCTCATCATCTAAATATTCCCGGCAATTATGAACAGGCATTTAAAATAATAAATAAAGAAAAATCAATTAAAATTGATACAGCCTCAATCAATAATACTTTATTCGTCAGTATTGCCGGCATTGGCTTTGATGCACTTGTTGCAAAGAAATTTGCAAAAAGCAAAAAAAGAGGCTTCCTGACATATTTAAGAATTGTAACAGAAAAATATGCAGGATATAAACCAAAAAAGTACAAATTGGAAATTGATGGGGAAAAGATTAAAACAAAGGCTTTGTTTATCAGTTTTGCTAATTCCGACCAGTTCGGATATAACGCAGCTATAGCTCCTAAAGCGAAAATTGATGATGGTTTGCTGGATGTGTGTATTGTGCAAAAAGCCCCTTTAATAGAAATCCCTTTTTTAGCTCATTTGCTTTACTGGAAAAAAATCGACAGATCAAAATATATTAAAGTAATTAAAGCAAAACATGTTAAAGTAATTCGCAAGAAGAATAAAACTATTAACATTGACGGAGAACCTGTAAAATTAAGTAAAAAATTGAATGTTAAAATTATGCCATTATCTCTTAAAATTATTGTACCTTAACTTTGCATTAAAATAAATTTATTTTCATTGAAAACGAAAGATCTTATAGAATTATATCAACAGGATAAAAAAATACGGTTTATTACAGACCAATTAAATAGTCAGAGTTCAAATCAATTCCAATTAAAAGGACTTATAGGTTCGGCATCTGCTTTGCTTGCTTCTTCGGTATTTACAGAAACACCTTTTATTTATTTGATGATTTTATCAGATAAAGAATCTGCTGCCTATTTTTATAATGATATGGAAAGCCTTTTTAATGAAAATAATTTTAACTTCCATAAAAAAAAAGTTCTCTTTTATCCTAGTTCCTACAAACGATCTAATGAAATTGAAAATATAGATAACACAAATGTTTTATTACGGACTGAAGTGTTGAAAAAACTTGGAAAAGGCGAAAGAAAAAGCATTGTTGTTACTTATCCTGAAGCTATATGCGAGAAAGTTGTTACAAAAAAATATCTTGAAAAAAATACTATAAGATTAAAAAGAGGAGAAGCTGTCTCAATTGATTTTATTACCGATTTACTAATAGAGTATGAATTTGAACGTGTCGATTTTGTAATTGAACCCGGACAATTTTCAATACGTGGCGGTATAATTGATATTTTTTCATTTACAAATGATTATCCTTATAGAATTGAATTTTCCGGTGATGAAGTTGAATCTATCCGCTCATTTGATACTATAAGTCAGTTATCTATTGACAAATTGAATCATATTTCAATAGTAGCTGATGTCCATAACAGGATACAAAAAGAAACACGGGAATCATTCTTGTCATACCTTCCTAAAAGTTCGGTAGTTTGGATTGAAGATGTGATTTTTTGTGCTGATAAAATTACCCAAGAATTTGAAAAAGCAAAAAAATATTTTTCCGAACCTAATAATGAGACCGGACAAGTTGCCACAAATGAATTATTTATTACAAAAAATGATTTTATTAATGATTTACAAAATTTTACAATAATTGAATTTGGCAAGCACTTTTATTTTAATAAAGCTATAATTATTGATTTTGATATTCAACCTCAGCCTTCATTTAATAAGAATTTTAATCTTCTTATTGAAAACATGAACGAAAATACAAAAAACAACATCAATAATATTATTATATCTGATAATCCCACACAACTAAAACGATTATATGCCATTTTTGATGATACGAATTTAAAAAACGGATACGACAAAAATTTTAAATCAGACTCACTTAAATTGTCTTTACATGAAGGATTTATTGATAAAGAATTAAAGATTGCATGTTATACTGACCATCAAATATTTGAACGATACCACAAATTTCAATTGAAAGATGGATTTAAAACAAAAGAATCCCTGACATTAAAAGAGATTTATAATCTGAACCCCGGTGATTATGTTACACATATTGACCATGGTATTGGTATATTTGACGGACTTGAAAAAATTGAAAATAACGGCAGAGAACAAGAAGCTATCCGATTGATATATAAAAATAATGACCTTTTATATATAAGTATTCATTCATTACATCGTATTTCAAAATATATTGGTAAAGAAGGTTCTGTTCCGACTTTAAATCGTTTAGGTTCAAATTCATGGAATAAATTAAAAAACAAGACCAAACAAAAAGTCAAAGATATTGCAAAAAAACTTATTAAACTTTATGCAGAGAGGAAGTCAACCGAAGGATTTAGTTTTTCTACTGATACATATTTGCAACATGAACTGGAAGCTTCATTTATTTATGAAGATACCCGCGACCAAATAAAAGCTACCAATGATATAAAAAAAGATATGGAATCGGGCTATCCTATGGATCGGCTTGTTTGCGGTGATGTAGGTTTTGGGAAAACAGAGATTGCAATAAGGGCTGCTTTTAAAACCGTAGCAGAAAGCAAACAGGTTGCTGTGCTCGTACCTACAACAATACTTGCACTTCAGCATTATAACACATTTCAGGACAGGCTTGCCGAATTTCCCTGTAATATTGATTATATCAACAGATTTAAAAGTACAAAAGCACAAAAGCAAATCTTACAAAATCTGAAAAAAGGAAAAATCGACATAATCATTGGTACACATCGTTTGGTTAGTAAGGATATAGAATTTAGAGATCTTGGTTTATTAATAATTGACGAAGAGCAAAAATTCGGTGTGTCAACAAAGGAAAAACTGAAACAATTAAAAGTAAATGTTGATACGCTTATACTAACAGCCACACCTATTCCCCGCACATTACAAT
>JAIOSH010000048.1 GCA_021107685.1 Bacteroidales bacterium
TATATCTCCATAGTTTTACCTATAATTTTATAAGTACTTTTTTGTCCGGCTATTTGAGAAAATAATATCTCAAATTCTTTATTATTTTCATCTTTCATTAAAACCCTTACCAACTTATCTGTAACTTTTGATGCAAGCTCTGTATGACATATCGGGCAGAAAAAATTTAATTGTTCTCCTTCTTTATAATGAAATAAAGGATTTTGTATAACTGTATAATTACCGATTTGAGGATGCAATGAAATTAATCCTAGCTTATTATCTTTTGTTTTAACTGAAAAAATAACATTTTCTCCAATATTTAAATAAGCTTTACAGTGTGGACATAAATAATTAACTATCATAATTTACCTTCCTTTCTTATTATTAAAACATGAATTAAATTGGATAAAGATAGTAAAAATCAGAAAAAAAATCAAATTTTATGATAAATTTTTTATTTTTTATTATGTGGTTCTTTCCTTAATGGCTGTTTTTCAGATAGAATAGGAATATTCTTTATGTTCGGAATATCTTAGAATTTTACTATAAAGATCAATAGGTCTGAATGGTTTTGACAAACAATCATTCATACCGATTGAATAAATATCATCTTGAATTTCAACTAACCTGGAGGCTGTTAAAGCTATAATTGGCAAGTTTAAATATTTTTCTTCGTGGAGATTGCGAATGGCTTTAGTAGCCTCATAACCATTCATTTCAGGCATATTCAAATCCATTAATACAAGATTATATTCATTATCTTTAATCTTTTCAACTGCAATTTTTCCATTTTCTGCAATATCAATTTCAATTTCCCATTTGGAAAGTATTTGCTTTGCTAATAAAACATTCATTTTATTATCTTCAACTAATAGAACTTTTACTCCTCTTAAGCTATTGAGCATGGTTTTATTATTTTGTAAATTTTTGATATTATTTTTGCGGTTTTTTTAATATTATTTTGGATATTTAAAATAATTAATAAATACTTTGTGTGAAATTTTCATTATTCAATCAAGTGGGAACAATTTGTTCCACACTCGACTAAATAATGAAAAACCATTAATTGTTGTTTATTAACCAAAAAAATTAATTAAGTAAAACCTTAACAATAATATTATTCCTTTTTTGATATAAAAGTTACCCTATTTTATTAAAAAAATTAAATAAAAGTGATATAAAATAAACAGAGCCGGTAAAAATACCGACTCTGAAAGAAATGATGAGAAAATTTACTTATTAACCTGTAACTATGAAAAAAAATTATCTATTCATTAATTCTATTTGTTATAAAAAGGTAACTACTTTTTTTAAAAATTTTAAATTTTTTTATAAATTTTGGACATTTTTCATTTCTCGGTTTACATTTTTTTGTATTTAGTATGTTAAAAAGCATAGCTTTTATTTAACAGGAGTAAACTACTTTTTTCCATTTATGAAAAACGCCAAATTTTATGTGTCTTTGTAATTATTTGATAATGACGTTAATTCAAAATAAAATTAATATTCATTACAGTATCTTTTTATTACATTGTATGCTTCTTTAATCCCAAGTTCTCCTGCAAGGCTTAAATCCATACAGGCGTTTTGCTTATCACCCTGAAAAATTAAAGTAAGTGCCCTGTTGAAAAAAGCTTCAGCAAGATCATCCTTATATTTAATAGCAAAGGAATAATCCTCTAAAGCTCCCTCATAATCCCGGATATGTAATTTAATGTTTGCCCTGTTAAAATATGCAAAGCTGAACTCAGGATTTAGCTTAATTACTTTATTATAATCATTAAGAATTTCGGTGTAATCGGAATTGTAAAAATTTTCTTCATGTTCAATAACTGATGTTGAATTAATATTAATAGAAATTACCCTGGAATGTTCTTTTATTGATTGAATATATTCAAGTAATTCGTTTTTAGTATTTGCCCTGTTAAAATATGCATAAGCAAATTCAGGATTATACATAATGGCTTTAGTATAGGCATTGATAGCACTATTATAATTTTTTATACTTTCGTTCATTACTCCTTCAATAAAATGCGTTAAAGATATATTGGCATTAATATCATAATAAGCGTTAATATTTTTTATTATTGAGTCGGTTTCTTCTTCCGAAAATATGTTTTTTGAATTTGACAATCCCGGTGTAAAATTTAAGGCATTAATTCCGCTTATGTACTTTGATTTCAAATTATAATATCCATTTCCTTCAAGCAATACAGTATCGCTTTTAAAAAAACGGATAGAAAATTCATTTTGGGGTTCAATAAATATTCTTCTATTTTGTATTTTCCCTCCTGATACCATTCCATTATTAAAATCAGCATCAAGTTCAATGATTTTACTCAGGTATGCTGAATCGGCATAAGCAAGCAAAGTAGTATCATGGCTGTTCTCAAATTTACTTTTTATTTCAGTCGCTTTTTCCTGGTCTTTATAAGCTCCGGCAAAGTCATTTATCCTGTTTTTCGCTGCTGCCCTATTTATAAAAGCTCCGGCAAAATCCGGAAATATATTAATAGCTTCACTAAAATCATCAACAGCACCCTGATAATCCTCTAACTCAAATTTCACGCAGCCCCTGTTGTAATATGTATAAATATTTTCAGGATTCAATCTTAAGACATTGTTAAAATCCTCAAGTGCAGATTCATAATCACCGATATGAGCTTTCAATAATGCCCTGTTATAATAAGTTAAGGCATTATAAGGGTCAAGTTTAATTACTTTATTGTAATCCTCCATTGTACCTATATAATCTACTGTTTGATATTTTGTTAATGCTCTGTAATAATAAGATAATGGAACAAGGGAATCCAATTCAATAGCAAAGTCAAGGTCAGTAAGTGCTCCTGTGTAATTCTTCGAATGATATTTTATTATTCCTCTCCTGGCATAAGCTTCGGTGTAGAATAAATTATGATGAATTGCCCGGTCGCAGTCTTTTAATGCTTCATCATATTCTTTTAAGATAGCTTTTACAATTCCCCGGCTTAAATATAAATATGATATATCCGGATTTATTATAATTGCCGAATCATAATCATTAAGAGCTTTATTATATTTTTTCAGTTGAACATACATTTCTCCTCTTGCCATAAAAATATCGGAATTGAACGGGTCTGTTAATAAGGCTTCATTCAGGTCATTAATAGCATTTGAGTAATCATAAAGTCTGCCGCGTGTAATACCGCGATAATGAAAAGCATGAGAATATAAAGGATGTATATTAAGTGCTTTTGAAAAATCCCTGTCAGCACCCCTGAAATCACCTAAATTATATTTAGCTATTCCTCTGAAAAAATAAGGTTCAAATAATTCAGGCCTTACTTTAATGACAATGCTAAGGTTTTTAATTGCCTCGGTATAATCATTTCGTAACAGATCCCCCCTGCTTAAATTAATAAAGTACTTGTAATTAACCTGGGAATAAACTGCCAAACTGATTAAAAATAGTAAAAAAGTAAGTTTTACAGGTAGTTTGAACATGCAATCAATTAAAAAAAAGTTACTATTTATTTGGATATTAAAAATTATATATGTATTTTTGTAAATTCGTTTATTTTTTTATGTTTAAAAATTATAACAAATAAAGTATAACTAATAACATATAACATAATAATACTAAAAACATTGTTTAACAAAAATTAAATTTATGAAACATTAAAAAATTAAGAATTAGCTAATAAAAAAATTTATCTATTAAAAAAATTATTTATTAACCAAAAAATTTTAAAAGTATGAAAAAATTATTTACATTTTTTTTCGCATTAGGGTTTTTGCTGATTTCAGCAGGACTTTTTGCACAAAGCGGAATTCCGCCCGGTGATTTAGAAGATTTAGAAGCACAGGATAATGATCAAACTGTCTATGTACCGGCTACAGAAAAGAGTACAATTGCAACGCTGGTTCCTGACGGTACAAAAGCGATGATGGCTATGCCTGCACCGTCATCTACTTATGGCCCCAGGATACGTGGATACTGGTTCACTGCCCCGTGTAATTTTACTATTACAGGACTTCGCGTTCCCGATGATAACATTTCGGGGGACCAAAGTATAGAAATTGTAAGGTTTAATACGGGACCTCCACCATTTTACTCTAGCACTACCAACGACTTTGTCTCTCTTGGTCGTTGGATAGGTGTAGCCGGTTCGGGAATTATACCCTGTAATATTCCAGTAACTAACGGTGATATTTTAGGGATTTACGGCTGCCGCGGAACCACTACTTCCTATGGTAACGGACCTTATAATACTACTATTGATGGAAACGCGGTTACCTTGGTGAGGAGTGGTATGCAGTTCGAGCTGCCACCCGCTCCGATGCATGATATCTGGCAGTCAGCCAGCGGCAGTATCGGTAGGATTGAAATGTATTATGAAGTTTTTTATGCTACTGTCTGGACAGGCGTTATTGATAGCGACTGGAATACTGCAGGAAACTGGAATCTACTTGCTGTTCCCGATGCTTCTGCCGATGTAAGCATACCTTCGGGATGTCTTAACTATCCTACACTTACTGCAGCCGGAGTATGTCACGATATTTACATTGAATCAAACGCTGCCGGTACAGCCACCTTGTTAGACAACGGATTACTGACAGTGGGCGGTACTGCAACTGTTGAACGGTATTATTCAGCAGTTATCAGTAACGTGCCGGAATATATCTATTACACAATGGAAAACAATGTGGGTATGACTACTCCCAACACAGCCTCTGCACCTGTAGGAACCAACCCTGCTCCCTTAACCGGAACTACAGCTTTTGCTACCGGAGGACAATGGGGTTCAACATGCATACAGGGAGACGGTGCATATAATGGAGGGGTCAATACCGGATGGAATTTTGATCTTGGTGCCGGTGCCTGGACCATAAGCATGTATCTTGATATACCTTCTAATACTACAGGAAGCGCACATTATATTTTCGGTGATCCAGGCGCCGGTTCTTTCCGTTGTTTCCATAACGGTGTCGCCGGACAGGATAATATAGTATTAAGGGGTCCATTTAGCCAGGTTAATGTTAATGGTATTGGACCGGCTCCGACAGTTGTGCATTTTGTATATGATCCGGCAGTTCCTGAAATAAGGGCGTATAAGAATGGTGTGTTTGATAATGCTGTTGCCCAAAGTGCTTTAAATATACCAACCGGATCCGGATTCAAAGTCGGCGGTTATTCTTCATCACGCACTATCATAGGCAAGGTAGATGAATTCAGGTTATATACACGTGTTTTATCCAATACTGAAATTGATGCCACATGGGATGTACCATTAGGTGTCGCTGGTCCTGCATGGCATCTGGTTGGAACCCCGATATCAGACGGTTTATCGGGAATCTATCTCGGCCAGTACCTGCAGAGTTATAACGAAGCAACAGCAGCATGGACAGATATTATTCCTGACAACATACCCTTAGTTCCACTTCAGGGATATGGATTCTGGCCTAACGGTGGAAATACTGCATATTATGCAGGAACTCTCAATACCGGTTCTGTCAGCTTTCCGCTAACAGCAGCAAATCCATACGGATGGAATTTACTGGGTAATCCTTATCCTTCATCCATTGACTGGGATATTGTAACAAAACCGGCATACATCAATGGCGCAGTTTATTATCTGGATGCAGCTTCAGGAAATTATGTCTCCTACAATGGAGGAATGGGCGGAGGTAGCCAATATATACCACCGGAACAGGGCTTCTTTGTAAGCGCAACAGGTCCTGGTCCATTCCAGGTTGACAATAGTGTAAGAACACATACGAACGGCTCCAGTTTCTATAAGAGCGAGTTAACCTATATGGCAGAGATCCAAGCTATTGGTAACGGCTATTCGGACGTTACACACATCCGCTTCGACGAAGATGCAACATCAGGCTTTGACGGGCAGTATGATGCATACAAGCTGTTCAGCCTGGAGTATAACAACCGGCTGCCACAGATATATACTATCGGAGGCGACAAGCTGTCCATCAATGTGCTGCCTGCAACCAATGTTGTACCACTCTTATTCCGGTCAGGAGTAGAAGGATCCTTCACTATCAGCATAGGTGAAATCAAAGATATTGACTATCTGTTCCTCGAAGACCTTGAAACAGGTGTTATGACAAATCTTCTTGAAGAAAATTACACCTTCAGCTATAAGACAGGTAACAAAGACGATAGGTTCAATCTGCACTTCGCACTCTATGAGGATGTTATAAACGCTGTAAACATTTACTCTTACGGCAAGGATATTTATGTATTACTGCCTGAAAATGTAACAGCAGAAATCTATGTGTATAATTTGATGGGACAGTTGATCAAAACTGCGGTGTCAGAAGGAAGCCGAAATACCATCAAAATAAACAATGGGGGTAATTATCTCGTTAAAGTAATGACTTTGGACGGAGTAAAAGCTCAAAAGGTATTTGTAAAATAATGAACTGTCATTGCGACGACCGAATGTAGGTGGCAATCTGTTGACTATAAAAGGGACCGCCTCACTTCGTTATTCGGGTAGGCACACTAACTTTTAACAGATTGCCACAATACGCCTGCACACAGAGCCAGTCTTACGGTATTTCGCAATGACGAACAAACAAACAATAAAAACAAATTTAAAATATAATAATATGAAAAAAGTAATAAAATTATTAGTAATCGCAGTATTTTTACTGACAGCACCGGTATGTTTATTAGCCCAGACTCCACCACATCCAAATGGAGGTAGTGCACCTGGTGGTGGTAACACACCTGTTGGCGGAGGCGCTCCCATTGACGGAGGATTAAGCATTATGTTGATATTAGGAGCGGCTTATGGATCAAAGAAGATCTATAATGCCAGGAAAAAAGTATAACTCAAAAAAATAATACTACAATATTTTTTATTTTGGTAATTATAGATGAAAATGATTATCAGAAATAATGTTAGTATTATATTTATAATTGCTTAATAACCGGCTCATTAGATATCCGGATAAAAAACCTTACCATTATTTTTGGTAAGGTTTTTTTATTTTGTTAATAACTGGTTTTATAATAATTTTTTAGCCACGAATAAAAAACGAATAAATATGAAATATTCGTTAAAATTCCCCGAAAAAATCGGGGCAGGCTGTGCATTCGTGGCTTTCTATTTATAATTTTCTGTTTTAGTCATAAGTAATAACAGAAATTCTTTTTTTACCATCCATTCTTACAGTTATGGGTTTTTCAAAACGTATATGTCTGAAGAAATTCGTTTTCTTAATTAATTTTTGTTTTTTTAGAATATCATAATTAATATAGCTGCCTGATAATTCAGGTTGAACGGAAAAATAACCCACGTTCATTGAAGTTACATTATGAAAAAAATGCGAACCTGAAGAAGCATCTAATGGGTATCCCTCAAGGCTTGTTTCGACAATAACTTTTGCATTTGAAATTTGAGGCCAGTTAACTGGTATTCCAATCCATTTATCGCGGGTTCCCCATCTGCCGGGTCCTATTAAAATATATTTTTTATTCTGTTTTCCCATTTCAGCATTTAATTTTTCAATTTCGCGTGCCATTTCTTCGGTCTTTTTTTTATCAAACAAATCATTATCAATAAATATAACATCGTAAACGTCTTTGATAACACCATTTCCCATACCTTTTTCCGCATAAAGAAATATTGATTTTTTATCAATTTCTTTCATATCAACATTGTAATCCTGGGCGCTACCTATTAAGGGTTTTATTTGTAATAAATAGAATGAAGCCTTATAATCGTCATCTTTATTAAGATCAACAGCAAATTCAATTTCAACCGGTGAACCCAAAGCCTATTTAACAATATCAAGTACTATCTCAATGGTTTTTGCAAGTGGAATATAATTGTATTTTAAAATATTTGCAAAATTAATGACTCTCGGACCATACTGGTTTAACCCCGGACTTATAGTATCATTATCTATATTAAACACGGAAGCACAATGTTTAAGTGTTCCGTGCATTTCGGCATCCTCAATATCTATGAATGCAAGTCCGGCTGTATCACCTTCGAGTAAATTCAATTCTTTTTTTCTTAAATCAACAGCAAAAAATTTAACCTGCGAATTTTTCAACTGATCTTTGGGTGTATTAATGTCGGTTGTCGGGTATTTGGGAGAAAATCTGTATGCTTTATCGCCTTCAACAACATATTTTCCAAGACCGACAGCAGCAACTGCAAAACCTTCTTCGGGCTTCATGTGAGCAAAGGGATAATAATTATATGACTGGGCTACTCCGCTTATGTGAGGATAGAAAAAATCACCAAATTTATTGCCGACAACTTCCTGTATTATAACAGCCATTTTTTCCTCTTCGATTTTATAATTAATAGCTTCGACATATCCACGTGCAATTTTTGAATAAACAGAGGCATAAACAAGTTTAATAGCACCGGCAAGTTGTTCGAGTCTGATATTAATATCAGGATTATTGTTTGGCAAAAGATAAGTTTCAAAAATACCTGCAAAAGGCTGCATCAATGAATCTTCAAATAATCCCGAAGAACGAACAGCGAGAGGTTTGTCAATTTTTTTCAGAATAATTTTTAATCTTCTAATAAGGGTAGGTGATAATTTGGCATTTAAAAATATCTTTTTAATTCTATCGTAATCAGATTCTTTATAAATTTTTTCATATAATTTATTTCTGTTTAAAAAATATTCAAATTCATCGGTTCCAATAAAAGATGTTTTTTGAGAACGGATATTAATGTTAGGTAAAATTTGTGAAAAATCATAATTATAAATTAATGAATTTATAAAAGCAACACCCCTGCCTTTACCTCCGAGTGAACCTTCCGAAAGACTTATAATATTACTTTCATCAAGTATCGCTACTTCTTCATAAGGTATTATTTTACCTTGGTTTTGCTCATTTCTGAATTTTTGAATTACATCTATTAGGATTTGGCGAACTTTTGTAGGGCTTTTATAATTTTTTACATTATATGGATTAAGTACCTTGGCTGCTTGTATTTCGCCCCTTGCCATCAGCCATAATGAAAAATGATTTTTTTTAGCATGATAGATTATTGATTCATCGGGTATGGTTTTTAATTGGTTTTCAAATTCCTTTAAAGTTTTTGCAATTCCAATATTATTGCCGTTTTTGTCTTTATAAA
>JAIOSH010000191.1 GCA_021107685.1 Bacteroidales bacterium
ATTGAGTTAATTCCTCATCACTATTTGTTTCTGCAATTATTCCTATTTTAATTGTATTATTTAGTAGCAAAGTTGTATCATTAAAAACATACCCTTGTTTGGTAATAAATTGAATAGCAGGAACAGGATAAATTTTTTTTTCTTTTTTGCACCTGGTGATTATAAAACATCCTGCAATGATACTTGATATTATAAATAGTTTCGACATGTTGAAATTTGCAATTCGCATAGTACAATATTTTTACTATATTGTTTTTTAAAATAGGATTATTAGAACTATTTAATGCTTTAGTATTTTTTTTGTTGAATAGATTACACCTGCAGCTAGGACAGCCCCTGCAACACCAAAAATGAAATGAGAAATAACAGGATAAATATATCCTCCTTTAATTAGTGATTGATAAGGATAACCTGTAGTGAAATGTATTAATATCCTGCTTAGCGGAATAACCATATATGCTATTCCCCCAAGTAAGGCAAAGAAGATAATATTAGCTCTGTATTGCTTGAAATATTTGTATGTAAAATCAATAGTAACTCCCATTAAAATATATATTATCGGCAAAAAAGGGTCTTTAAAACCTATAAATGGAAACAATATAAACAAAGCAGCAACAAAAGTTGAAATGCTTGAGGCTATTGGAATTTTTGACATATTTCGCCCTATTAGTAATATTGCCATTACTTCTAAGCCGTGATGGCCGGGCATTTGTAACGGAATACGCAGTTTTGCTCTTAAAACAATAGCAAAAGCACCGAGTAATGATAAAATTATTATTTCAAAGGCAGTTCTATCAATCGGAAATGCTTTTGATATAGTCTTTTGTTGCAACTTTCCATTCATAACTTTTATTGTTTAATGATTTATCAGCAATTATTATTATTTTATTATTTTTTAGTACAGGTCTTACCCATTCGCCTACATTAATTTTTGCATCTTTTGAGATATTATTTCCACTTTTATCTGTGATTGAATCAACTTTAATTTTATTAAATAGATGTTCTACCTTGTAAATACCTTTTAATTCACGTATTTCTTTTCCTCTCAGCCATACAAAACGTCCATCGTTTCCTGATTTTCTTAAACCGATAGCTGCAAGAGAACCAATAATACCATCTCTATTTCCTGTTAATCCTTCAAGGAAAATTTTTTTTCTTTTTGCAATATCTATTGCTTCATCTTGTGTTAGTACTTCTTTTTTTGCCCGAATGCCCCAATTAATTATTTCATTGTCGATCTTATCAAAAAGCGATATTGCAAGTCCAGCATCAGAACCATCTGCACTTTCTCTCAGAAGAAAATTCTGAGCTAATTCTGTTAAGTTTTTTAAATCTTCAGAGAACACATCTAAACATGCTGAACTATTTTGCGATGTATATGGTATTCGTGTATCAAAAAATAACTGATGGCGGGTAATGCCATCAACTATTCCCAAATTATTTTTTTCAATTAATTTTCCAAGTTGGCGAGAACGAAATCCAGTACCCCTACTGTCTTTATTATCTGTATCGTCTATGCCAATTAATATTCGTGTCATAAAAAAAAATCGTATTATTCATATTTTCAGTTATTTAAAAAATATCATTATCGAATTGCATTTATTTGCAATTCGACAGCAAAAATAGAATAAAATTTTTTAAGACAAATTTAAATTCAATAAATCTGTTGTTTTATTTCGGTGAGAGTTTCTTGAAGGGCTTGAGTAATTATTATATCATATTTTTCATGAAATTTATTGAAAGCGTTAACAATTGCCTGTCCTTGTGGTGTTAAAATTGTTTTACCGCCTTCTTTTCCGCCACGTTGTCTTTTAATAATTTGGAAACCAAGTGTTTCTTCAATTTTATTTAGATTATCCCAGGTTTTACGGTAAGTAAGACCGTGTTTTTTCATAGCGGCTTTAAGTGAGCTGGTTTCACTTATGGTTTTTAGAAGTTTCCATTTACCGTCACCTAATATACCTTTATTATCATTGGTTTCAATCCAAATTTTATATTTTATTGTAAAGTTTTTCACTTCTTTTAATTGTCAGGTTTTTTTTTCCCCTTTTAATTCTTTTTTCTTATAATTTTCATCAACACGTATCATAAAATCGGACAGAACATTCATATAATTAATAAATGCCTCATACGGAGAACTGTAAGGATTAAAATACCTGTGTACATCACCGTCGGAAAACCATTTTGTACACATATAATAAAAATGGTCACTTGTTTGTAAATATCTCCAGTCTTTCAGAATTTGTTCATCTTTACAATTAATTATCTTTTTTTCAATTTTATACAGGTTATCAAATGCTTCATCCTGTAATTCATTACCTAACCATGCAGTTAAATCTCTTTCTTCATCAGCCCATGAAATAGGGTAGGGGACATGTATTGCTGAAGCAGGTTTTAGTTTTTCGGTTAATTCAGATGGTGTATTAAAAGTATAGTTAGATGATGAAAACACTTTTCCCGGTAATGCTTTCATAAATTCAAAAATACCGGTTTCTGCCCATTGGTGTTCCCCAAAGGTTTCATAATCCATAAACAGGTTAACAACTTCCTGTTCAGGAGCAATAGCATTTAACCAACCGACAAATTTATCGGTTGTCAGGGGCCATTCATTCCAGCCTTGTTCTGAAAAACGAAAAGCTATGTCATCACTTAATCTGAAATTTTTTAATAATAATTTAAGATTTGGATTATTTGCATTAGAATACATATAATTAGGGCTTTTCCATCCAAGTACATGTTTTGCCCCTTCTGTCAGCATAGTTTTATAACCCATTTCAGAAACCATCTCACCTATTTCATCAGAATATATTAATTCGGTATTTCTGAAAGTTACAGGTTTCTTGCCAAATAATTTTTGAATTTTCTTACTGTGTAATTCTACCTGTCGTGAAAATTCCTCTTTATTCTTTAAAGATGATAATGAATGAGAATAAGTTTCAGATAGAAATTCAATACAACCGGTTTTGGCTAATTTTTTAAAACTATCTAATACATCAGGTGTATATAACTCTAATTGCTCAAGGGCAATTCCTGAAATGGAAAAGCTGACTTTAAAATCAGAACCATATTTATTAATCAGTTCCAATAAAAGCTTATTCATAGGTAAATAGCATTTATCGGCAATCCTTCTTATTATTGTGCGATTTTGATAATCATCATAATAATTATGATTGACTCCCATATCAAAAAAACGATAGGTTCTGAGCCTGAAGGGTTGATGTACCTGGAAATAAAAACAAATTGATCTCATTTTTCTATTATTTTATAAGATAGTATATTTTTTATAATGTTTTAATCAGATTATACTTACATTTAAACAGCTTTATTCATAGCATTTTTATAAATCTCAATTATTTTCACAGCAGCATTTTCCCATTTCAGATTATCGACTTCAGCTTTACCATAATGAATAAACATTTTTGATATAGCTTTATAATGAAGAAGTCCATAAATAGAATCAGCCAAAGCATCAATATCCCAGAAATCTATTTTTATAGCATGAATTAATATTTCAGACACACCCGATTGTTTCGAAACAATGACAGGGACATTTGAACGCATTGCTTCAAGTGGAACAAGACCAAAAGGTTCTGAAACCGATGGCATCACAAACACATCACTCATTAAGAACATCCTGTCAACACTTTCGCCTTTGAGGAATCCGGTAAAGTGAAATTTAGAAGATATTTTCAACTGGGCAACACGTTTGATCATCTTATTTAACATATCTCCTGTTCCTGCCATAACGAATCTTACATTATCATCTTTTTGCAATATTTTGTATGCTGCTTCAATAAAATATTCAGGTCCTTTTTGATATGTTATTCGTCCGAGAAATGTTACTACTTTTTCTTTTACATGTTTTTTTGCATCTAAAAGTTCGGCTTTTTCAACAGGTTCAATTGCATTATGAACAGTATATACTTTTTTCGGGTCAATTCCATATTTATCAATCACTGTTTTGCGGGTTAAATTACTTACGGCAATCACCCTATCGGCTTCTTCCATTCCTTTACGTTCAATATCAAATACATTTTGATTTATGTTTTCTCCTGAACGGTCAAATTCAGTAGCATGCATGTGAACGACCAATGGTTTGCCGCTTGCGTTTTTCGCTGCAATACCTGCAGCATAAGTCAGCCAGTCATGGGCATGAATAATATCAAAATTATATTTTGTTGCTATAGCCGATCCAACTAATGCATACCTTGAAACTTCACTCATTAGATCTTTTCCGTATTTTCCGGAAAATTCAAATTTTTTGGATAAAACAGATATTGACTCTGACTTTGATTCAGTTTTATTTTGGCTGGTAATTTTTTTAAATTCTTCAGGTCCAATATAAGGAATAAGGTTTGAGCCAATTTCCATATATGTTATTTGTTTCAAATAATCCTTAAATTTTTCATCTTTAATATCAATAGTTATATCACTTGCATTTATTAATCTCACAGCTCTTTGGTCTTCATCGCCGTAAGCCTTGGGAACGGCAAATAAAACTTCTGCTCCATGCTTTAATAGACCTTTTGTCATACCATAACAAGCCGTACCTAATCCCCCTGTAATATGAGGCGGAAATTCCCACCCAAACATTAAAACTTTCATCGTGTTAATAATTAAATATTATATTTTTCAATTAAACGCCCCATTCTAAGCAGTTCAGCTACACTCCAAGCCTGCGAAATAGTACCACCGGCTTTATGTGGAGGGTTGCCATCATAAACTTCTGAAATGCTTCCTATTCCATGGTCTTCCATTACATCTTCAAAACCTTTATATAATGTTTTTATAAATGGAAGTCCGTTTTTCCCATGTATCTTCAGGTATCCTTCAGCAAAATGACCTAATAACCATGGAAAAACAGAACCCTGATGAAGTGCCATATCACGTTTTTCCTGATTACCATAATATATTCCTTTATAAAGAGGATCTTTAGGAGAAAGGGTTCTTAATCCTCTTGGTGTTAATAATTCCCTTTCAATAGTATCAAGAATTTGTTTCCTGATATTTTCACTAACAGGACTAAAAGCTAAGGATGTAGCAAAAACCATATTAGGTCTGACTGACCAATCTTTATAATCTTCATTAACATAATCGGATAGATATCCTTTTTCTTCATCCCAAAATGTATTAACAAATGAATTTTGTATTTTTTCGGGCAAATCCTCCCATGTTTTCACAAATTTAATATCATTAGTCTGTTTAGCTGCTTCAATACTAAACATTATGGCATTATACCATAAAGCATTAATTTCAACAGGCATTCCAATTCTTGCTGTTACAGGATTGCCCGAAACAATTGTGTTCAACCATGTAATAGCTTTACCTGTTTCTCCGGCAAAAATTAACCCGTTATCTGACATTTTAATATTAAATAAAGTGCCATTTTTAAAACCGTTTAATATAATTTGTATTACATCTCCGTATTCCTTCCATATCAAATGCTGTTTATCAGCAAATTCTGCATATTGTTGCAAAGCCCAGAAAAACCATAATGGTGCATCAACAGAATTATAAGCAGTATTTTTTCCTTCGCCGGAGTTTGGAAATAACGGTCCATTCATTTCAGATATCATTGTATCAATTACAGACTTAAAAGTATTGTTATTACCATTAAATAATGTTAAACCCGGTAAAGAAATAAATGTATCTCTCCCTTTTCTGCCAAGCCATTGAAATCCTGCAATTATTTCGGTTTTTTTATCTCTGTTGACAATAAATTGCTGTGCGGAATTTTCAAGACAATTTTCAAAATTATTTCGCGGGATTCTTCTTTTAATTTCATTATTAAAAAGACGTTTTAAAGAACTGGGATTGATTTCTTTTATACCTGCTGAAAAATATATGCTTTCGCCTTTATCAATAAATACTTCAAAATAACCCGGGACATAAAGGTCTTCGCGAAAATCATAACCTCTTGCTTTATCTCTGGAATATTCAATATTATAATACCAATCCGGTTTATAAGTATATTTAATATTTTTTGAGAATTGCATAAAGATATTTGTATAATTTTCATACATTTTCAATGTAATACCATTCAACACTTCATTATATTCCTTATTTAAATCGGGATTAGCCTTGCTAAGAAAATGAATATTTCTGAATGCAAGATAGGGTGTAAATTTTAATTTAGTTGGTGAATTGGCTTCTATAAGTGTGTATTTGAAAATTATTCTATCGTCTTTTTGAGAGAAAAGTCTTTCTTTTGTTAAAACAACACCTCCAACCCTGTATGTTAATTTTGGAATTGGTTCAGTATCAAAATTCCTGATATATTTATGACCTTTTGGTTGATATATATTATCAGCATATTTATGTATCCCTAAATTAAATTCAGTATCGTGTTGTATAATAGTTTCATCAATTGAAGATAATAATACATGGTTTTCAGTATCAATAGCAGGTTGTTTTGTAATCAACAAACCATGATACTTTCTTGTATTACATCCAATAATAGTAGTGCTTGCATAAGAACCCGCCCTGTTTGATCGTAATAATTCTTTTGATAATGAGTATTCAAGGTTAATTAATTGATTTTTATCAAATTCTATATAGCTCATTTTTTTCAAAATAACTTTAAATAATTTCTAATCTTAATTAAACAGCAAAATTAAATTATTTATATCATTTTTTATTTAAAATATGAAAATAAAAAAAGCTTTACTAAATTGTTTAAAATCTAGTAAAGCTTAATTAAATCAAAATAAAACAAACTAAAACAATATATAAAACAGCTTTTTTTTCATTAGCTGTTAATTATATTTTTCCTTGCATTGAATATTTTTCTTATTCCATATCCGGCACTTAGTGAAAGCAAAATAATAAATCCTCCTGATAGTGGTGCTCCTCCTCCAACCGGAGGATCGCCTGTTCCCGGACCTCCACCGGGATCAGGTGGTTGGTCTGCTAATATGTTATTCATCATTACAGGTGTAATAAACATTAATAATGTTAAAATAAATAACCGGAAAAAAAATTTGATTCTCATAATATTCAAAAAATTATCTTAATTCCTATCAATAATTATGCTAAAATATATAATTGATTAAATATCTAAAGGTTAAAAATATATTTACTTTTAGAGGAGTCCAATTTTGGGGATTTTTTTCCAAATTTCAGACATATTTATTATTGAGTTTGGTTTAAAAAGTATTGATTTTAAATATGAGATTTCAATGTGGATTTTTGGCTAAATAATATTTTGAGGTGCTGGGGTATATAATAATTTGATTACTTTTATAGCATCTTCTTTAAGTTTTGTTTTCTTTCGATTGGAAAAGATAAAAAGAAGTTCACACAATCCGCAGAG
>JAIOSH010000487.1 GCA_021107685.1 Bacteroidales bacterium
ACACTGAAAGTGTTCAACAAATCAAGGCTAAATATTTTTTCTTCCTTTGTTTTATTACATGCTCATTGAATTTTTAATTTGTAATTATTATTCTAATGCTCACAATATCTAATATTTAAAATGATTTAAAACTTGTAAGCAGTAAATAACAGTTCTTCCTGAATATTTGACAATTCAGTAAATTAATTTTTTTTTATATTTTATTAGAACTCATTTTTGCAAAGAAATATTTAAAGAAATGCAAAAATTTATACTTCTTTCATTTTTAATAATAATTATAAACGGAATAAAAGCCCAGACAACGATAACCGGGAAAGTTACAGATAAAAAAGGCGAAAAAATTATCGGTGCAAATGTATATTTTAAAGATACTTACGAAGGTGTTTCAACTAATGTTGATGGTAAATTTTCAATAAAAACAAATTTATCAGGCAAACAAATACTAATGGTAAGTTTTATAGGTTATAAAACTTATAATAAAGAACTTAATTTAAACGGAATTAATTTAAACTTGTCAATTATTCTTAAAGAGAGCAGTAATCAGTTGGATGCTGTTGTAATTACAGCAGGTTCATTTGAAGCAAGTGATGAAAAGAAAACTGTGGTTTTAAAGCCATTGGACATTGTAACTACAGCAGGCGGATTAGCCGATATAGCAGGTGCAATAAATACTTTACCCGGCACTCAGACTGTTGGAGAAGAAGGAAAATTATTTGTCAGGGGTGGCGATAGTTACGAAACAGCGACTTTTATTGATGGTATGTTAGTCGAATCTCCCTATGGTTCTACAATGCCTGATATGCCTTCAAGAGGTCGTTTTTCACCTTTTTTGTTCAGCGGTACTGTTTTTAGTTCAGGTGGCTATTCTGCCGAATACGGACAAGCATTATCATCAGCTTTAATATTAAAAACTAATGACCTGCCTGACAAAACAATTTCAAGTATTTCTTTAATGAGTGTTGGTGTGGGTGCCTCTCATACTCAAAAATGGGATAAGACTTCATTATCTTTATCAGCAGATTATACAGACCTTAGTCCATATTATGCATTAATAAAACAGAACTTTGACTGGATGGAAACACCGAGAGGTATAGGAAGCTCAATGATTTTCAGACAAAAGGTTAATAAAAACGGGCTTATAAAAATGTATAGTTCATTTAGTCATTTTAATAGCAAATTGGCTTATCCTGATTTTAATGATATAACACAGAAAAGAGATATTACACTTATCAATAATAATGCTTATTTTAATACTACATACAAAGATATTCTTGGAAAAAAGTGGGTGTCGGCAACAGGCTTGTCTTTTTCGTATAATCTTGATGATACTGATATAAATAATGATAATTTATATGAAAATAATAATGAATTGCAAATTCGTTATAAACTTACCTATTTATTGAATGATGAAATAAAGATTAAATTTGGCAGTGATTTCCGGAATAAAAAATACAAACAGAATTATTATGAATTTGCAGGTGATATTAATTATATAAGTAATTTTTATGATAATCTTACAGCCGGTTTTATTGAAACTGAGTTGAATATAAATGCTCATTTTGCAGCAAGAGCAGGAGGACGCTTTGAATATTCTTCTTTGCTTGAAAGATCAAACCTGGCACCAAGATTGTCATTAGCTTATAAAACAGGAAAAAAAAGCCAGGTATCATTGGCTTATGGGATTTTTTATCAAACACCTCAAAATGATTACCTTAGGTTTAATCATAATTTGAAATTTGAAAAAGCATTGCATTATATATTAAACTATCAAATAATGAAAAATGACCGTATCTTCAGGATTGAAGCATATTATAAAGATTACAGCAATCTCATAAAATTTGACAGTATTAATTGTCCGGTACCTGATTCATACAATAATCTTGGAGACGGTTATGCAAAAGGTATTGATATTTTTTGGCGCGACAATTCATTTGAAAAATATGATTACTGGATATCTTATTCATATATTGATACAAAAAGAGATTATCTGAATTATATTAAATCTGCAACTCCTACGTTTGTTTCTAATCATAATCTGTCAATTGTATATAAACATTTTATTCCAAAAATCAGCACTCAAATCGGTTTTACTTATACTTTTGCAAGTGGACGGACTTATTATAATCCGAACAATACGGATTTTTTAATAGATAAAACCAAATCATACAATGATTTAAGTTTTAATGCAAGCTATCTTACTAATATTTGGGATAAATTTACAATAGTATATGTTTCTGTAAGTAATATTTTAGGATTTGAAAATATATTCGGATATCATTATAGTGCAAATCCCAAAAGTGACGGAACTTTTAATTCATTTGCCATAAAACCGGGATCAAAAAGATTTTTATTTTTAGGAATATTTATATCATTATAACAATTTATTAATTAATTAAAAAATCAAAATCATGGAAAAAACAAATTTTTTTAAATGCCTTATAAAAGGCCAAATCAGTAAAAAAGTCTTATTTTTTATTTTTATTACATTAAGTCTCGGTGTTTTCAGCCAAAATGAGGATTATATCAAGACAATGATTGATAATATTAAAATTTTTAACATGGCAAGATCATTAGATAATTTTCAATCATCAGCCAATACATTTGAAAGGATATCAAATGCCGAGATTGATCAATGGCAACCTTTGTATTATGCAGCTTTTAGTTATATTAATATGAGTTTTATTGAAAGGGAAAATGAGAAAAAGGACCAGTATATGGATAAGGCTCAAACTTATTTAGATAAAGCTTTTGTAATATATCCTGATGAATCGGAACTTTTTGCATTACAAGGTTTATTGTATCAGGGCAGAATTCAGATAGACCCTGTTTCAAGGGGGATGAAATATTCGCAAAAGGCTGGAAATGCTTTGGAAAAAGCCAAAGAATATAATCCAGACAATCCAAGAGCTTATTATTTATCAGGACAAAATGTTTTGCATACACCCGAAATGTTCGGTGGTGGGGCTAAAGTAGCATGTCCTCTTTTCCAAACAGCTAAGACGAAATTTGAAAAATTTATCCCTATGAATGTAGTTTCACCTAATTGGGGTGAAAAGGAAAATTTAGACCTGATAAAAAATAATTGCAAGGAAAAATAGGTCTTATTAAAATTGTTAAATTGCTATATTGTTTTATTGTTAGTTTATCATTGGTGAATTTAATTAATTAGTGTCCATCCACAAAGTCTTAAATTGAAATGTTTTTGACACTAATTACACTAATTTTCACTAATTTAATTCGTGTAAATTTGTGAAATTAGTGTCTTTTTATAAGTTTATGGATAAACACTAATTAGTTGATTTCTTTTTCAACCATTCAACCATTTAACCATTTAACAGTTTAACAATATAACAATACTCTCATTTTATTAATGAATACTTACTATTTAAAATTGAGAATCATCAAAACTATTTAGGTCTGAAATAATATAAATATAATTATGTCATTGGATAAAAAAAACTTGCTGAAACACCTGAGAGATATTGTACTTATTACGATATTAGGTTATATTGTATCTTTATTGTTTGATCCTGAAAGCATATTTTCAATAGAATCAACAATACATAATCTTCTATATTCATTTCTTATTGGTGCATCTTTATGGAAAGGCAATGAGTTCATAGGTTATAAAATTGACCAATCTATTGAATGGAAAAAGAAACCTGCAAAAGCACTAATTATTCATTTGCTCAGTATGTTTATATTTTCCGCAATAGATATTTTAATTATTAATTATTTATATTATATCTATATATGGCAAGGAAAGCAAGGTTATTTTTTTCAGGCTGTTTTTTTTATTCTTTTAATACAAATTGTAATAACAATTATAATTGCATCAGTACTATATTCGAAAATGTTTTTTAGTTTCTGGCGGGAAGCTGCAATAAATGAAGAAAAATTAAAACATGAGAGATTAGCATTTCAGTATGAATCTCTGAAAAATCAGGTAAATCCACATTTTCTGTTTAACAGCCTGAATGCATTATCTTCTTTGGTCTATAAGGATCCGGGTTTAGCTGAAAAATTTATTAAGCAACTTTCGGAAGTTTACAGATATGTACTCGAACAAAAAGATAAAGAAGTTATTGATATTCCTACTGAGTTGAAATTTGTTGAAAACTATATTTATTTGCAAAAGATAAGATATGGAAACAGTTTGAAGTTTAAAAATAATTTACAAAAAGATAATAGTAAAATGCTTGTACCTTTGTCAGTACAGATGTTGGTTGAAAATGCAATTAAGCATAATATCATATCAGAAGAAGAGCCTTTAAATATTGAAATTTATAACGAAAATAACGATTATATTATCATTAAGAATAATCTGCAGAAAAAAAATGTTATAAAAGATTCGGGAAATATCGGCTTAAGCAATATCAAAGCAAGGTATGAATACCTGACTGATAAACCTTTTATTGTAGAAAGTTCTGCAAAAGATTTTATTGTTAAGATACCATTACTAAGTAGAGTCAGTCCATACGAGTCGCATAGCGACGAACTATTTGTAACTCCTGACGGCAGTCAGGAGTGATAATGAGGGAGTTACAAAAGTCCCGTTGGGACGACATATAAAAAATCGGATATTATGGACAAACACTAAGTATGGTCTAAAAATTATATGATCGGTAATATACTATTGCTATGTAAAAGTTTGTAAAAAAATGAAAGTTATAATAATAGAAGATGAACAATTAGCTGCAGAACGTTTAATTGAGCTTATAAAAAAATATGATCCGGCAATTGAGATAATCGGAAAATTTGATTCTGTAAAAAAAAGTATTTTATGGTTTTCAAAAAATGTTCATCCTGATCTTGTTTTTATGGATATTCAATTAGGTGATGGTTTGAGCTTTGAGATTTTTGAACATACTATTATTGATTGTCCGGTAATATTTACAACGGCTTTTGATGAATATGCTATCCGTGCGTTTAAAGTTAACAGTATAGATTATTTATTAAAACCAATTGACTTTGACGAACTTACAACAGCTATTAATAAGTTCAAATCAAGCTATAAATCTCAAATAAATCAAAAATTAGATAATGAAGTTTTTGACAAGGTTTTACAAATGCTTGGTAAAAATTATAAAAACAGGTTCTTGATCAAAGTCGGGGAGCATATAAAATCTATTAATGTTGATGATATTAATTTTTTCTATAGTCTTGAAAAAGCAACTTTTCTTAAAACAAAATCCGATAACAATTATGTAATAGACTATTCATTAGAACAATTGGAAAATCTTATTGACCCTCAGCAGTTTTTCCGTATTAACCGTAAATACCTCGTAAATTTAAATGCTATTATTGATATTATAACTTATTCAAACAGCCGTTTAAATATCATATTAAAACATAGTGAAGACAAGGATGTGATAGTTAGTCGTGAAAAAGTGAGTAAATTTAAAAAGTGGCTTGATAAGTGAGGTGATTTAATTTAAGTTTCGTAAGTGTTAATATTTTATTGGTACTAGCATTTTTTTATAGGATAGGATTGTTGAAGATGGAAGACCGAAGATGGAAGACCGAAGATGGAAGACCGAAGATGGAAGACCGAAGACGGAAGACCGAAGACGGAAGACCGAAGACGGAAGGCCGAAGCCCGAAGCCCGAAGACGGAAGGCCGAAGACGGAAGACGGAAGACCGAAGACGGAAGACCGAAGA
>JAIOSH010000143.1 GCA_021107685.1 Bacteroidales bacterium
CTCTTACCGGACAATCTGTTGCTATTCCTATTACAAATAAAAGACTAAATTTAGGTACATGGCAGGGTATTTATTTATGTGAGTTTCGCAACAGGGGCGGAAGACGTAAATTGATTGTTACAATATTCTCCTAATTCTGATAAACAGGAAGAAAAAAAATTTGGTGGTATTTGATGCTTCAATGTAAGTCGCTTCGACTCCGCTCAGCGACAGGGAAATTGAGCGTAGTATCAATGGTTAAATTGTTAAACCACAACAATATAACAATATAACAATTTCCCCAAATAATTTAGCAATTAATCTTTATTAAATTCTAATCAAATAATAAAATTGTGTTTTTTAAAAAAAAATATATCTTTGTAAGTTGTTACAATATTAAAAAAATGTATATTTATAATGCAAAAATTATTATTATTAGGAGATGAAGCAATTGCCCAGGGGGCTATTGATGCAGGAATTTCAGGCATATATGCCTATCCGGGGACACCTTCAACTGAAATAATGGAATATGTTATTAATTCTAAGGAAGCTGCTCAAAAAGATATCAGGTCAGGTTGGTCATCAAATGAAAAAACTGCTATGGAAGCTGCATTAGGTATGTCGTATGCAGGTAAGCGAGCAATTGCATGTATGAAACATGTAGGATTAAATGTTGCCATGGACCCATTTATCAGCTCTGCGATTTCAGGAACAAATGGAGGTCTTGTTATTGTTTCGGCTGATGATCCGTCAATGCACTCCTCGCAAAACGAACAGGATTCAAGATTTCTTGGAAAGTTTGCTATGATACCCGTATTAGAGCCTTCAAATCAACAGGAAGCTTATGATATGGTTCATTATGGATTTGATATTTCCGAAAAATTCAACATACCTGTTTTACTCAGGATAACAACACGCTTGGCTCATTCCAGGTCCGGTATTATAAAAAAAAATTCCATAAAACAAAACCAAATAAATTTACCTGACGACCCTCATCAGTTTATATTATTACCTGTTAATGCTCGCAGACATTACAAAGCTTTACTGAGTAATCAGGCTTTATTTGAAGATGAATCCGAAAATACAATTTATAATGAGTATATTGATGCAAGTGATAAGAGCCTCGGTATTATAGCTTGTGGTATATCATATAATTATTTAATAGAAAATTACACTGAACGAAAAATTCCCTTCCCTGTTTTAAAAATCCGGCAATATCCTTTACCTAAAAAATTTATTGAGAAATTATATAATGAATGTAATGAAATATTAGTATTGGAAGAAGGTTATCCATTAGTTGAAGAAATGCTGAAAGGTTTTCTTGGTAAAGAAAAACAAATAAAAGGTCGTTTGGACGGCACTATATCACGCGATGGAGAATTAAACCCTAATAGGATTGCTGTTGCATTAGGTATGGAAGATACTAAAGGTAAGGATATTCCATCATTAATAAGCGGCAGACCTCCTTCACTTTGTCAGGGTTGTCCGCATATATTTTCATTTAATGCTTTAAATAAAGTAATGGAAAAATATTCCAAAGGAAGAGTTTTTTCCGATATTGGTTGTTATACATTAGGTGCATTAAAACCCTTTGAAGCTATTAATACATGTATTGATATGGGTGCTTCTATTACAATGGCTAAAGGTGCTGCTGATGCAGGTCTGATACCTTCTGTTGCTGTTATTGGTGATTCAACTTTTTCTCATTCCGGTATGACAGGTTTATTAGATGCAGTTAATGATAAATCTTCCATAACAGTATTAATACTGGATAATGCAACCACAGCAATGACCGGTGGACAGAATTCATCAGCAAACGGTAAGATAGAAGATATTTGTGAAGCTTTAGGTGTAGAATATGAACATATTAAAGTGATAGACCCTTTACAGAAATTCCATGAAATAAATGTAGAAATAATGAAAAATGAAATTGAATATAATGGTGTTTCTGTAATTATTCCACGGAGAGAGTGTATTCAAACCTTAGCTAAAAAAATGAAAGCTAAGAAAGCAAAAAGAACAACCTAAATTGCTTAATATATTTTTAGTAGTTATTGCCCCGTTAGGGGCTATATATTTATAGAAAAAAATAACACCCAATTAAAGTCCCGTAGGGACGTAATATAAAAAGAACAAGGCTAAATTCCGATATACATCAGCGATTTTTTAGCTATATTAAATTCTAATTAGTGTCCATCCGTAAAGTCGTTTAGAAAAAATGGATGGACACGAATTACACTAATTTTCACTAATTTAATTCGTGTAAATTTGTGAAATTTGTGTCTTTTTATAAGTTTATGGATGATCACTAATTAGTGTCTGTCCATAAAATCGCATAGCGACGAACTATTTGTAACCCCTGACGGTAGTCAGGGGTGATAATGAGAGAGTTACAAAAGTCCCGTAGGGACGACCTATGAAAAATCGGATATTATTGACAGATTCTAATTATGATGAGGTATATTTTAAAAGACATTCAATAATTTATCCTGTTTTTTTAAATATAATAACATATAAATAAAATTTAAGTAAACTTAATAGTTACAAAACAATATTAGGATGAAAAAAGATATAGTATTAGCAGGAGTAGGAGGGCAAGGAATTCTCTCCATTGCAGCTATAATTGGAATAGCTGCTATTGATGCAGGATTGTTTTTAAAACAGGCTGAAGTACACGGCATGAGTCAACGAGGTGGTGATGTTCAGTCAAATCTTCGTCTTTCCGATAAAGAAATAGCATCAGACCTGATACCTTTTGGTAAAGCAGATATGATAATATCAGTAGAACCTATGGAATCCCTACGTTACTTACCAATGCTTTCGCCCGACGGCTGGTTAATAACCAATACCAAACCTTATATTAATATTCCTGATTATCCTGAATTAGATGAACTGATAAAGGAAATAGAATCATTACCAAATAATATTGCTCTTAATGCCGATCAGATTGCTAAAGACCTTGGTTCGCCAAGGGCGGCAAATGTTGTTATTCTTGGAGCTGCCTCACCCTGGCTTGACCTTAGATATGAAGAACTGGAAAACGCAATTAAAAAAATTTTTAGTAGCAAAGGTAATGATATTATTAAGGTTAATCTACAAGCATTAAAAGCAGGAAAAGAATTTGCCGAAAAAAACAGGTAAATATTTATTGTCGATTGAGGCTAAAATTTATTTTGAGGTGCTGGGGTATATAATAATTTTATTACATTTATAGCATCTTCTTTAAGTTTTGTTTTCTTTCGATTGGAAAAGATAAAAAGAAGTTCACACAATCCGCAGAGCGGATTGAACATGAA